>NZ_JBHSUF010000028.1:0-84885 GCF_042660575.1 Nocardiopsis tropica | reverse complement strand
CGACCACGACCCGCCGCTCCTGCGCCTGCGGCTCAAGGGCGGCACGACGCACTTCGTCGACGTCTCCGCGCGCACCGCCGCGGCCCTGGACCGCTACTTGCGCCACCGGTCCCAACAACACCCCGCCCAGCACCTGGCCGCCCTGTGGCTGGGCAAGCGGGGGGCGTTCGGACGCACAGGTGTGCAGAGGATGGTCCGTGTCCGGGGAGAAGCGGCCGGGATCAGCGAGCCGGTGCACCCGCACCGGTTCCGCCGTTCCATGGCCACGTGGCACCTGGACGCGGGCGGGTCCAGGGACGCGCTCAAGGCCCGTGCCGGATGGTCCTCGGAGCAGATGATCAACCTGTATGTCTCCCACTCGCGCGACCGCCTCGCATGGCAGGAGTCGCAGCGGCTCGGCATCGCCGACCGGTTCTGACCCCGCACACGACCGCGCCCCCTGCTCTCTCCCGTGGAGCAGGGGGCGCGGTCGTGTTCCATGCCCTGGGGCGGGCGGGGGTCAGTTCATCCAGGCGTGGTGCCACTTCGTCACGAGGTCCCCGCCGACCTCCTCCAGGAGGCGCGCCGAGGTGGGGTTGATCGGCCAGTCCAGGCCCCACCACCGCGTGCGGTGGTAGGCGTCCAGGTCGACCGCCGGGCTGACGACACCGAGGACGGCGAACACCCGCGGGCCGATCCACGGGGGGAGATCGGCGTGGGCGTAGGCGAGGGCGAGTTCGCCGTAGTCGATCCCGTCCCGCACGACGACGTGGTACCAGTTCGGCGAGATGCGCGTGCAGAAGAGCGGCAGGCTCGGAGGCAGGGTGTCCAGGGTGGCGGAGACCTGGTAGCGGGGGTCGTAGACGGCGGCGCGCCATCGCGCCGGGGGGCGGTACAGCTGCATGGATATCCCCTCCCGTGTGCTGCTGGGGTCCCGCTGGGGGCGGGGATGATCATATTAATGGGAACGTATGTACGAATCCAACCTTTTGACCTGCCCGTTTCACAGGGTGCTAGTCGTTTCCACAATGCGTGGCCGGTTTACGGCGGACGTGGCCGCATGTGGACAAGCGGTCAGGTTTGGTCCTCCACTGGGGCGGCTTCGCCTTGGTTCCGGTGCCGCTCGCGGCGGCGCAGCTCGGCGTCGAGCATGAGTCGGGCCTGAGCCTCCGCGTTCGCCATCGCCCGTTCGATCATCGCGTCCGCCTCCTCGGGTGGGATCCCCTCGGTGTCCGCCTCCAGGTCGGTGACGATGCGCCACACGCGACCGGTCAGGCGGGACCGCCGCTCCTCGGTGGCGAAGCGGCCCCCTTCCGGTGTTGACGCCCGCGCCGCCTCTTCCGTGGGGGCGGACGCTTCTCCGGCGAGGGAGCCGAGTACGTCCTCGAGGGCCACGACGTTCTTCGGCAGCGTCCTGCCGTTCTCCCAGTTGTCGATGGTCCGCCGCCCCACGCCGACGCGTTCGGCGAGCTGTTCCTGGGTCAGGCGTGCGCGTTGGCGTGCGGTTCTTATGCGGTCTCCGAGGGACATGGGTCCACCATCTCAGGAAAGTTTAGGAAGCTTTGCTTCAAGACAGTCACGCAACTTACCTCATCAGGCCAGGGCTCCCTAGTCGACTGGCGCGGGTTTCCCACTACTTCCTTTCCTGGGCTTGCCAGATTTCCTAATATTTCCTAAGCTTGTGGTCATGACCACCAGACGCACCATTCACGGAGCTGCACTCGCGGCACTCCGGGTCGCCTACGGCATCACCCAGTCGGACCTCGCCGCGGTCATGGGCATCAGCGGCTCCTACCTCAACAACATCGAGGCCGGACGCAAGCCGGGAACCATGAAGCTCGCCCGAGCCGCCTCCGCCCACATCGGCGTCGACCTGGCCGCGATCACTGCCACCACGGCCAGGAGCACCGACGCGGAGGCCGCCTGATGGCACACCCCGACCCCCGGCGCCGGTCGCAGATCGCGTCCCTGGCCGCGCACACCTCCTGGGCCCGCACCCCCGTCCGCGCCGAGCGGCTCGCCCCGGCGAACCGGGCCCGCGAACAGAAGTGGGAGCAGCAGGTCGATCCCGACGGCTCCATGAAGCCCGCGGACCGGGCCCGCGCCGCCGCCTCCGCCCGCAGCGCCTACTACCGGCGCCTGTCCATGGCAGGAGTCGAGGCCCGCCGCCGGCGCGCCGCCGCCAAGCGCCCCGCAGCTTGACCGCCCACCATCGGAAGAAGGGCCTAGTGATCCTCGCTGAACCCGCCGCGTACCTGGAGTGCCGGTACGACCGGTCCATGGCCCTCCGGGCCATCGTCCGCCGCCTTGCCCACGATCTGTACGAGCAGTCCACGCCCCCGAAGCCGGGCCCCGCCCGCGACCGCGTCGAGAAGCGCCTCCAACGCGCCTGCCACCACCTCACGACCCTG
This sequence comes from Nocardiopsis tropica, assembly GCF_042660575.1. Classification (NCBI taxonomy): domain Bacteria; kingdom Bacillati; phylum Actinomycetota; class Actinomycetes; order Streptosporangiales; family Nocardiopsidaceae; genus Nocardiopsis; species Nocardiopsis tropica. The sequence goes on along the minus strand of NZ_JBHSUF010000028.1, from coordinate 82,495 downwards.
ACGGGAGACGGCGCATGAGCCGCCCCAAGGACATCGGCACCACCGCCGAGACTGCCGTCGTCCGCTACCTCGCCGCCCACGGCTGGCCCGCGGCCGAGCGCCGCGCGCTGACCGGCGCACTCGACTGCGGTGACGTCTCGGGGACCCCGGGCATCTGCTGGGAGGTGAAGGGCGGACGCACGGCGGAAACGGTCGGGGACGGCCTCCTCGGCGACTGGCTGGAGGAGACCGAGCGCGAACGCCTCAACGCGGGCGCGGACCTCGGCATCCTCGTCACCAAGCGCACCGGCTACGGCCCGGCGCGCGCCGCCAGTTGGTGGGCGCACGCCGACATGGTCACCTGGATGAGCCTGTGCCGCGGCCGCATCCCGCTCGCCGACACCCTGTTCTCCGAGCCCGTCCGCATGCGCCTGTCCGCCCTCGTCCCCCTCCTCCACGCCGCCGGGTACGGCACCCCCTCCACCGCGGTGCCCGCCGTCGAGGTGGTGGCGTGATGGCCGAGCGGCACGTCGACATCACCTCCGAGGCGACCCTGGTCGCAGCCCTGCGTCTGATCCGCGCCCAGATCGCCGAGAAGAAGGAGCTGGAGCAGGCGATCGAGGACAAGCTCAAGGGCTTCCTCGGTGACGCCACCGAGGCTCGGATCGGCTCTACCCCGGTCGTCTACTACCGGTGGACGAAGCCGCGGGAGACCGTCGACGTGAAGTCGCTCCGCAAGGAGCATCCCGACCTCGCCCGTGAGTTCACGAAGATCTCCCCCGGCTCCCGCCGGTTCGTCCTCGTCGACCCCACCACCGGGGAGGGCTGAGGTGTTCACCCAGCCCGGTGAGGCCTACGGCGTCGAGGCCGACAGCAGCGAGGGCATCCGGCGGATGCTCACCGAGATCATCACCGACACCGCCACCGACGCCCCCAGGTCGTTGCAGCGCCGGATCGGCCCGTCCGAGGTCGGCGACCCCTGCCCCCGGCGGCTCGCCTACAAGCTCATGGACTGGCCCGCCGTCAACACCGGCGGGGACCCCTGGCCCAGCATCGTCGGCACCGCCACCCACGCCTGGCTCGCCCAGGCCCTCGAAGCCCACAACGCCAAGACCGGCGCCCGCCGGTTCCTCGTCGAGGAGCGCGTCGAGGTCGACGACGGCTCGGTCTCCGGCTACCGGCTCGGCGGGAGCTGCGACGCCTACGACACCGCCACCGGGACGGTCCTGGACCACAAGGTGATCGGGACCTCCTCTATGCGCAAGTACCGCACACAAGGTGTCCGCGAGCAGTACCGGATCCAGGCGAACTTGTACGGCCTCGGCTTCGAGCGCACCGGCCACACACCCCGAACCGTCGCCCTGGCCATGTACCCCCGCGGCGGGATGCTCGGCGGCCTCTGGGTGTGGACCGACACCTATGAGCGCAAGGTCGCCCTCGACGCCCTCAAGCGACTCGGGGCGATCCGCGATCTCCTCATCGCCCTGGACCCCGAGGCCCGCCCCGAGATGTGGGCCCAGTTCCCCTCCGAGGCTTCCAGCGCGTGCAGGTTCTGCCCGTTCTGGAAACCCGGGTCCACCGATCTCGCCGTCGGCTGTCCCGGAGACATCACCGACCACGACGCCTGACCCGCCACCAGGCCGCACAGGAAATCAGGAGACACCCATGTCGTTCCAGTTCAGCAAGCCGAGCGTCCCGGCCATGGGCGGGTTCTTCAAGCCCGCCGAGCACGCCGGCCACCTCATCCTCATCACCCAGGTGTACGCGATCGAGGACCGCTTCGACCAGTTCAAGCAGCGCGAGGTCCCCGCCGCCACGGTCGACCTGGTCGACCTCGACGAGGTCCCCGGAGAGGGGTTGCGCGAGGGCGTCCTGGTCACGCACACCGGCATCGTCAACCGGCTCCACGCCGGACAGTCGCTGGTCCTGGGCCGCATCGGAAAGGCGATCACCAAGAGCGGCTTCGAGGCATGGGTGCTGGAGGAGTACCGCGAGGACTCCGACGACGCCGTCCGGGCCCAGGCGTGGATGGAGGCCCGTGAGAAGGGCATTACCCGGCCCGTCCCGCAGACGGCCCCCGCGGCCCCCGTTCCGGCGCCGGCCCAGCAGGAGGCGACCGCCGCTCCGGCCTCTCCCGCCCCGGCGGCCCCGGCGATGGCCGACCCGTCCGACCCCGCCGTCCAGGCGCTCCTGGCCAGCCTCCGGCAGAAGTAGTCCACCGGCCGCCCGCCGTGTCCACGCGGTGCCTCGGACACGGCGGGCCCCACCCCCTCAAGGAGACGACATGGACAAGCACACGCATCAGCTCGTCAGCGGCGAAGCCCCCGGGTGGGCGCACTGCGGGGCCTGGACCGCCCGGGGTGAGGAGACCACCGAACCCACCTGCCCCCGGTGCGCCGCTGGTGCTGCCCGCGAGAACCCGAGGGCCGCGACGCTCCACCGGACCGACGCCATGGAGGCGTTCCTCTCCGGCGACCTGCTCGCCTGACCCCGCCTCCCAGCCCGACCGGATCCAGCTGGGCCCCGCGTGCAAGCCGCAGGACGGGCGCCCACCACCAGTCACACGCACGACGAGGGGGAGCAGTGCAGCAGCTCGACACCGCAGAGGGGGAGCGTCTTCGGGACGCCGGGATGGCCGCGGCTGTCGAGGCCGCCGGGGACGATGTCGTTGCGATCGACCTCCTCATCGCCCGCGCCGCCGCCACCGGACAGGCGTTCTCCGCCAACGACCTCCGCGCGTACATCCCCGCCGGGACCAACACCGCCGCCATCGGCGGCCGGTTCGCCCACGCCCGCCGCCGCGGCGTCATCCACGCCGTCGGATGGGTCGCCTCCACCGATCCCGGCACCCATGCCCACCCCATCCGCCAGTGGCAGGGCACCCGCCGATGACCGGACCCACCGAACCCCGGTCCCACCAGCACGCCTCGGACAGGACTCACGTGACCGAGCGCTCCGCCACCCTCGACGCGGCCAACGCCTTCCACGCCGCCGGGGTCTGCGTCGTCCGCGCCGCCGCCAACGGCACCAAGGCGCCCTACACGGGATCCGGCGGGTGGCGGACCTACATGGACGTCCGCCCCGGCGAGGAACAGCTCGACGACTGGTTCGCCGACGGCCACCCCGGCATCGGCATCGTCACCGGCCGCATCTCCGGAGGACTCGTCGCCCTGGACGTCGAGGGCCGCGCGGTCGCTGAGGGAGTCTTCCAGAGGTACGTCGAGCTCGCCGACCACTCCGGCCTCGGCGACGTCCTCCGCAACCAGGTGATGGCCGGGTACACCGAGTCCACCGCCTCCGGCGGCCTCCACCTCCTCTGGCGCATCGACGACGGCGAAGGCGTGGAGAACCTGAAGTTGGCCCGGCGGCCGAGCACGGCCGAGGAGCTGGCCGCCGCGCCGAAGCAGAAGATCCAGGTCCTCATCGAGACCAAGAGCGAGGGCGGCTTCCTCGTCGTCGCCCCCTCCCACGGCCCGGTCCACCCCACCGGCCGCCCCTGGGAAATGCGCGCCGGCGGCCCCGACACGATCGTCACCCTGGACCGCGAGACCTCCGACGCGCTCCTGGAGCTGGCCCGGATGCTCGACGCCATGCCGGTGGCTGAGCTGCCTCCGGCGTTCTCCCAGCCCTCCACCGGACAACGCCCCGACGGCGGTCTCTCGCCCGGCGACGACTACGAGGCCCGTACCGACTGGACCGACATCCTCACCCCCCACGGCTGGGTCGAGCTGCCCCCGCACGGCCACACGCGGTACTGGAGGCGCCCCGGGAAGAGCATGGGGATCTCCGCGACCACCGGCCACGACCCCGCCAGGGACAGGTTGTACGTCTTCACCACCTCGACCGAGTTCGACTCCGAGACGCCCTTCACCAAGTTCTGGGCATACACGCTCCTCGAACACGGCGGCGACGGCAGGGCCGCGGCCCGCGCGCTCAGCGCCGCCGGGTTCGGCCGGCCCGTGCCCGAGCCCGTCCGGCACCTGTCCGCCGTCCCCACCCCGTTCACCCGGTCCGGCCGGGCGCCGGCCACCGACGGCGCCGCAGCCCTCAAGGTCGACGAGCCCGCACCCGTCGCCCAGCTGGACACCTACTCCCGCACCGACGACGGCAACGCCCTGAGGTTGGTCGACGAACACGCCACCAACATCCGCTACGTCCCCGAACGCGGCAAATGGCTCGTCTGGGACGGACACCGGTGGGGTTGGGACGACCGGGGCCATGTTCCCGAGCTCGCCCGCGCCATCGCCCGGAACCTGCCCGACGACGGGAAGGAGGACGCCGCCCACAAGGCCCGGTCGCTGGCCGCCCGCAACCTCGGCGCCATGGTCCAGCTCGCCCGCACCGACCCCCGCGTCGTCGCCCCCGCCGCCCAGCTCGACGCCGACCCCCACCTGCTCAACACCACCGGCGGCGTCGTCGACCTCAAGACCGGCACCCTCGCCGCCCCCGACCCCGCCCAGCTCCACACCCGATCCGCCACCGCCGCCCCCGACCCCGCCACGGCCACCCCGAGGTGGGACACCTTCCTCGCCGACACCTTCGGCGGCGACGCCGAGATCATCGGCTACGTCCAGCGGCTCGCCGGGTACTCCGCCAGCGCCGACACCGGCACCCACGTCCTGCCCTTCCTCCACGGCGGAGGGTCCAACGGCAAGTCGGTCCTGCTCGACGTCCTCCGGGCCCTGCTCGGCGACTACGCCTCCTCCGCGCCGCACGACTTCCTCATGAACTCACGCTCCTCCCACGAGACCGAACTCGCCCGCCTCCAGGGGATGCGCCTGGTGATCTGCTCCGAGGTCAACGCCGAGGACCGCTTCGACGAGGCGAAGATGAAGGCCCTCACCGGCGGCGATGTGGTGACCGCCCGGTTCATGCGCCAGGACCACTTCACGTTCGAGCCCACCCACCACCTCTGGCTCATGGGCAACCACCAGCCCGAGGTGAAGACGGGCGGCACGAGCTTCTGGCGACGCCTGCGCCTGGTCCCGTTCCTGCACACCGTCCCGCCCGAGAAGCGCGTGGAGAACCTCGCGCGCATCCTCGTCGGGGAGGAGGGCCCCGGCATCCTCGCGTGGGTCGTGGAGGGCGCCCGCCAGTACTTCGCCTCCGGCCTGGCGGACCCCACGAGGGTCAAGGCGGCCACCGACAAGTACGCCTCCGAGGAGGACCACGTCGGCCGGTTCCTCGAGGAGTGCTGCCACGCCAGCACCAGCGCACAGGTGAAGCAGGAGGCGAAGGCCCTCCGGGCCGCCTACGAGTCCTGGTGCACGGGCGAGGGCATCAAGCCCCTCAACGCCCAGTCGCTCGGTCGGGAGCTCACCGGCCGCGGGCACGCACGCAAGGCGTCCAACGGCCGCAAGTTCTACGAGGGCCTCGCGCTCATCGACGACGGCACCGAAGACGACCGCCGGGCAGGTGCCTGATGCGCACGATCGCAGGGGTGCCGTCCCGCGAGGGGGTACTCGAGAAGGGGTACTGCCCGGCGCCCGGAGAGGGCGCGGAGGCGTCCGCGCAGCCTGTGGCAGTACCCCCCAGGACCCTTCCCAGTACCCGAAAGCACCCCCTTGCAGTACCCCTCTTCAAAGACGTTTTTCCTGTTCGAGGCCTCGCAGTACCCCCTAGAACCCCTTATTGCACAGTTCCGCTCCCACGCGTACGCGCGCACACGCACGCTCAGGTCGACGACGAAACCCCCGTAGGGGGTACTGAGGGGTACTGCCGGTACTCCGGGGCCCGCAGGAGCCCCCGGTGAAGGCCCCGAAGGTCCGTGCCCGCCTCGACGTCTGCCCGCGGTGCGAGAGCGCGATCGTCGTCGCCCTGGACGCCGCCGTCGCCGCCCTGCCGGTCCGGGCCGACCCGCTCCACCTCGACGGCCACGCCGAACTCCGAGCACGGCTCGAGGGCCGGACGACCTACAACCTCCTCGGCCTCGGCGGCCTCGGAGCCCCGGCGCTCGTGGAGCGCATCCCCGAGCTGATCGTCCACCGCAAGCACCCGGTCGTCGCCACCCACCGGTGCCCCGGACCTATCCCCGCCTCCGCCATCCCCCCGCCGTCACCACCCGGCGAACCCGACCTGTTCACCCCACCCGACGACATCCCGTTCTGACCGGAGGCCTCCGATAACCCACATCTGCGGCTCCGACGCCCTTTTCCGACCTGCCGAACGAACACCCCGGGGGACATGTTGAGCATCGACCACTTCTCGTGCGACCTCTGCGACCGCCCCAGCGGCGACGACGCCCGCGTGTGCACCAGGTGCGCCGACGATGCCGCCGCCGCCCTGCGCCAGGTGGCCGAGTGGCTCGCCGAGGACCTGGTGACCGCCACCGCGAAGCAGACCGCGCTCGGCACCGGCCGCTCCGGCGGGAAGCCCACGAAGGCCTCCGAGGCACCCCTGCCGCTCGACCTGCGCGCGTCCGAGGCCGCCACCGTCCTCCGCTCCACCCTCTCGACGTGGGTCCGCCTGGTCCACGCCGACGGATCCAAGCAGGCCCTGCCCGCCGACACCCTCGCCGCCATGGCCGCCTGGCTCGCCCCCGTCATGCGCTGGGCCCGCACACGCGAGTACGGCGCCGAGCTCGTCGACGAGGTCCTCGCCTCCGTCCGCCAGGCCCTGCGCGCGGTCGACCGCCCCATCCGCGCCGTCCCGCTCCCCGACCCCTGCAGGACCATCTCCCTGGACGGCCAGACCCCTCGGACATGCGGCGGCAGGCTGTTCGTCGTTATCGCCCCCGGGCTGCCGATCGACGGCCAGGTGCGGTGCGAGGTGGACCGGGCGCACACGAGCACGGTGCGCGAGGAGGGGAAGGCGAGGCGGCGGTCGGGACGCGTGGCGGCCCGACTTGCGCGGACTTGACAAGACTGGGATAATGCGGAGCAGGATGGCGAAAGCTTTCCGAAGACGTGAGAAGGCCCCGATCGGGAAACGGTCGGGGCCTTCGTCGTGCGAGCCGGGCTCAGGTAGGCGTCCACCTCTCCAGCCTTGGACGCCTTCCGCGGCTCTTGGTGAAGCAGCGGGTTCTGGTCCATGGCCAGGCCCCTCGCGAGCTCCTTGATGACGCATCTGCCCCTCCGGTGCGGCTCACACCGCACATCGCACAGGCCGAGGTGCCGTCGACCTGGGTCGTGGCGGCCATCCACGCTCCAACGGTCAAACAGTGGGCGCAAAACCCTGGGGCCCGGGAAGATCCTGAACTCCGAAGTTGCCAACGGATGCCATGAATGCCTCTTGAGGTCGGTTGCGAGCAGAGGCCGAACACTCCTGCCGCTCCAAGACGCACCGCAGTCCCCTTGGTCCCCCAACCACCCCCGCCGGTGCGTCTCCACCGCCGGGCGCCCCACGTACCCGCGCCGCCGCCGGCCCGCACATGCTGCCCGGCCCCGCGCGGGTGCTGCCCGTCCGATGGCCGCGCACCCCTGGGAGGCCGTGCGCGTCGACACGGATCGGGCCTGCCCCGGCCGACCGCTTGAGGGGGCGGACGGCCGGGGCACCTCACTCTCACGCCCCTGAGGCGAAGAAGGTCTCCGCTCAGAGCCCGTTCACGATCTGCCCGAACTCGTCCGGGGTGAGCACGCCGCGGTTGCGCAGCTCCTTCACCATCTCGAAGGACGACATCGGCGCAGACGGAGCATGCTGAACCGGCGGGGCGTGGTGCGCCGGCGCGGCCTGGGCGTGCACCGGACCCCTCGAGATGATGCTGTTGATCGCGTCCACCACGGCCTTGCCGTCCGGCTTCTGCATCTGGCCGGTCTCGGCCTTGTTGATCTCGCGGTTCGACCCGAGCCGGTGCGACATCCGGTCCCGGGCGGCCTGGATGTCGGGGCGCAGCTGGACATCAGCCATGGGGACCTCACTTCAGGGATTCGGGCGTGGCGCCATCGTGGCACGCACCTGCGCCCCCCTGAGGCCACCTGGCCGGCACAGGCCACCGTGTACACCAACGCCCCACCACGTGCGTCAGGAGATGCCCATGGCCCGCCGTAGGGCCCTCCAGGCGTGCCCCACCCCCGGGTGCCCGGCCCTCACCCGACAGGGCGCCTGTCCCGACTGCCGCAGAGCCCGGGAGCGCCGACGCCCCAGCGCGCGCTCCAAGGGGTACGACAGGAGATGGGAGCGCACGCGCGCCGACTACCTCGACGACCATCCCTGGTGCGAGTGCGAGCAGCACGGCGCGCTCCCTCCTCTTCAGCGTCCGCACGCCGAGCATGTGCACCACCTCGACGGTCTCGGTCCGCTCGGTCCTCGTGGCCATGACCCCGAGAACCTCCAGGCCCTGACCAAGTCGTGTCACTCGAAGGTGACCGCGATCGAGGAACCGGGCGGATGGAATCACCGAACATGACCACATGCCCTCTGATCTGTACAAACGAACACCCCATGCCGCCACGGGCCTGTGACCTGAGGGTGGGCCTCCTGAGGAGGTGGGTCGGGGGAACGCCGGGGCGGGGCGAAAAAAGCCGGTCAGGTTCACAAGGTCCCACCGTCACGCGATGTGACGGCCTGCCGTGCTGCGCGACGCAGCCTGCTCGAAGGAGGCCACCATGCCCAGCGGAGGAGCTCGCGCCGTGTCCGGCCCGGCCCCCGACCCCGGCGCGCTTCGGCGCAACCGGCCCGGCGACGCCGCCGCGTGGTCGACCCTGCCCGCCGAAGGCCGCACCGGAGCCCCGCCGGACTGGCCGCTCATCGACGTGCAGCCCCGCGAGTGGGACCTGTGGTGTGATCTGTGGTCGCGCCCCCAGGCCGTGATGTGGGAGCGCCTGGACCAGCGGTACGAGGTCGCGATGTTCGTGCGCAAGCTCTCCGAAGCGGAACTGCCCAGGGCCTCGGTGGAGCTCCAGAAGGTCGTCCGCCAGTACCTCGACAGCCTAGGACTGTCCGTGCAGGGGATGCTCCGCAACCGGTGGAGAATCACCGCCCCCGAACAGGACCGGGGCGATGCCGACGATGCGAACGCGTCCGCCGCGCCGGCCCGTCCGTCGGCCCGGGCCCGGTTGACGGTCGTCCATGGCGACGGGGACTGAGCCCGAGGTCGTCACCTGGCCCACCCTGTTCGTCGCGATCGACTGGATCGAGCGGCACTGCGTCATCCCCGACAAGTTCCACGCAGGAGAGCCGTACCTGCTCACCGACGAGCAGGCGTGGTTCTACGCCAACCACTACCGGGTCCGCCCCGACGCGGACGTGGTCGCCTCGCTGGACGCGCCGGCCTCGGCGTTCGTCTACCGGCGCTCGCTGCTGGTCCGCCCGCAGAAGTGGGGCAAGGGGCCGCTGACCGCGAGCCAGCTGTGCCTGGAGGGTGTGGGGCCGGCCGTGTTCTCCGGGTTCGCCCGCGGCGGGGAGAGATACCGGTGCTCCCGGCACGGGTGCGACTGCGGGTGGGTGTACACCTACGAGCCGGGCGAGGCGATGGCCATCCCGTGGCCGACCCCGCTCATCCAGGTGACGGCCTTCTCCGACGACCAGACCGACAACATCTACTCGGCGCTCAAGCCGATGATCCAGCTCGGCCCGCTCGCCGAGGTGATCCCGAAGGTGGGTGAGGAGTTCACCCGGCTCCCGGGGGGCGGGCAGATCGTCACCGTCACCAGTTCCGCCCAGTCCCGCCTGGGCCAGCGGGTCACGTTCGTGGCCCAGGACGAGACCGGCATCTGGACCGCCGCGAACAAGATGGTGAAGGTCGCCGAGACCCAGCGCCGCGGCCTGGCCGGCATGGGCGGCCGGGCGGTGGAGACCACCAACGCCTGGGACCCGTCGGAGGGGTCCGTGGCCCAGCGGTCCTACGAGGCCAAGGCCAAGGACGTCTACCGCGACCACCTCCAGCCCCCCGCGACCCTGTCCTTCGCCGACAGGGTCGAGCGGCGCAAGATCTACCAGGTCGTCTACGGCGACTCCTGGTGGGTGAACCACGACGTCATCGACGCCGAGGCGATGGAGCTGGCGGAGAAGGACCCCGCCCAGGCCGAGCGGTTCTTCGGCAACCGGGCCGTGGCCGGCACCGCGACGTGGCTGGACCCGGCCGCGTGGGCCAAGAGGGCAAAGCCCACGCGGGTGCGTCCGCACACCCGGATCGTGCTCGGCTTCGACGGCAGCGATGTGGACGACTGGACCGCCATCAGGGCGGAGACGATGGACGGCTACCAGTTCACGCCCGTGTACGGACCCGACGACCAGCCGTGCATCTGGAACCCGGCCGACTACGGCGGGCAGGTGCCGCGGGCCGAGGTCAGCGCGGCCATGGAACAGATCATGCGCCGCTACGACGTGGTCCGCCTGTACGCGGATCCGCCGTACTGGGAGACCGAGGTCGACGCCTGGGTCGACCAGTACGGCGAGGAGCGGGTGATCCGCTGGCACACCCGCCGGATCGTGCAGATGCACGCCGCCGCCGAGCGGCTCAAGACCGATGTGGCCAAGACCGGTTCCAGCTTCACCCATGACGGGTGCGAGATCACCGCGGCGCACATCGCCAACACCCGCATGGCCGCCCGGCCGGCGGACCGCTACGTACTCCGCAAGGCCGGTCCGGCTCAGAAGATCGACGCCGCCATCCCCAGCGTGCTCGCCCACGAGGCGCTGGGCGACGTCACCGCCGCCGGTCTGGCGGTCAAGAAGGTCACCTACTTCTACAGCTCATGAGGGGAGGCCCGTGTGGCCACCATGGCCCAGGCGCTGAACCTGGTCACCGCCCTGGAGTCGGAGCTGATCCGGCGCCGCGGCGAGATGGACCGCAACGAGGACTGCTACCGGGGCAACCAGCCGTTGCGGTTCGCCTCGGAGGAGTTCCGCAAGTTCCACGGGGAGCGCTACCGCGACTTCTCCGACAACTGGGTCCAGCCCGTGGCCGACGCCCCGGTCGAACGGCTCACCGTGCGGGGGTTCCGCGTCCCCGGACAGGAGTCGGCCGACGCCGAGTTCTGGCGGGTGTGGCAGGAGAACGGCCTGGACGCCGACTCCCAGCTGGGGTTCCTGTCGGCGGGGATCAACTCCCGCAGCTTCATGCTGGTGTGGGGCGACCCCGACGACGAGGACACCCCGGAGGTGACCTTCGAGGACGCCTCCCAGTGCATCGTCGTCTACGAACCCGGATCCCGCCGGCGGCGCCGGGCGGCGCTCAAGCGGTGGCAGGACGGATCGCGGGAGTACGCGACCCTGTACCTGCCGTCCGAGGTGTGGAAGTTCGTCCGCCCCCTCCAGCGACAGGAGAAGTCCCCGCAACTCATCCACGTGGACGAGGAGATGCGCTCCTGGATTCCCCGAGAGTCGGGCGCCGAGCCCAACCCCCAGCCCAATCCCATGGGCGTCGTGCCGATGGTGGAGCTGCCCAACAAGCCGATGCTGGTGTCCGATCCGATCTCGGACGTGTCCGGCGTCGTGGCCATGCAGGACTCGATCAACCTGCTGTGGGCGTACCTGTTCACGGCGAGCGACTACGCGTCCTTCCCACAGCGGGTCATCATCGGAGCAGAGGTCCCCAAGGTCCCGGTGCTGAACTCGGCGGGACAGGTGGTCGGGAGCAAGCCGGTCGACCTGGGCAAGTTCGCGGTCGACCGGGTGCTGTTCCTGGAAGGCCGGTCCGGCGACACGAGGATCGCCGAGTGGCAGGCCGCGAACCTGGGCGCCTACACCGACGTCATCGAGGTCGCCGTCGGGCACATCGCCGCCCAGACCCGCACCCCTCAGCACTACCTGGTGGGTCGCATGGCCAACCTGTCCGGGGACGCCCTGCTCGCCGCGGAGACCGGCCTGGTGAAGAAGGCCGAGGAGAAACACACCTGGTACGGGCAGGGGATCCGCGAGGGCGCGTCCCTGATCGCCCTGGCCCAGGGCAACGAAGCCAAGGCGCGGGCGATCCGGTCAGGGTCGGTGATGTGGGCCGACGTCGAGTCGCGCTCGCACGCCCAGATGGCCGACGCCCTGGTCAAGCTCAAGGGCATCGGGTTCCCGTTCGAGTGGCTGGCGCTGCGGTACGGTCTCACCCCCATCGAGGTCGCCGACGTCATCGCGATGCGCCAGCGCGAGTCCGACATGGATCCCGTCCAGGCCATCGCCCACGAGCTGGGTCGCGGCGGGCCGTCCCGCGGACCGGAACCCGCCGAAGCCGATCCGGAGGCGGAGGAGGACGAGGCTCCGGCCGAGGTGAGGGCGTGAGCCTTCCCCCGGACGCCGTCGCCCACAAGGCCGACACGGTCCGACTCGCCAACGGGGCCGTCCGCGGCGTCCGCGCCGAGTGGGCCCGGGTCGACCCCGAGCGGGTCCGCGACACCTGGCAGGCACGCCTGCCCCGCGTCCTGACCCTGGTCGCGGGAGCCCAACGCGCCGTCGCCGGACTGTCCGAACCGTACCTGCGCCAGATGCTGGGCCCGGGCGACGCGCCACTCGCCCAACTGGACCCCGCAGCCCTGTCCGGCACTGCCTCGGACGGGCGCCCGCTGGAGACCCTGCTCGCCCAGCCGATGATCACCGCCCTGTCCTACCTCACCACCGGCCGGGCGGTCGGCGACGCCATGGCCGCCGGACTGGCCGTGCTCGAGGTCATCGTGGGCACGCAGGTGCACGACGCCGCCCGCATCGCCGACCTGATCGGCATCACCACCCGTCCGGGTGCGGCCTACACCCGCGTGGTCACCCTGCCCGCTTGCGCCCGGTGCATCGTCCTGGCCGGCCGGACCTACGACTTCTCCCAAGGGTTCGAGCGGCACCCGAACTGCGACTGCTCGATCCTGCCCATCCGCGCCGGTGGGGGCGTCCCCCGGCCGTCCCCGCGCGAGCTGTTCGACCAGATGACGCCGGCGGAGCAGCTGCGCCGGTTCGGACAGGCCGGGGCCGCGGCGATCCGCGAGGGCGCCGACATCGGCCAGGTCGTCAACGCGAGGCGGGGCACGACCACCGCCGCCGGGCGTCTCCTCACCCGCGAGGGGACCACCCGCCGGGGCCCGGCCGGGGCCCGGATGGCCGCCGCAGGCATCGCCCGAGCGGCCGCGCCACGGCCGATGCCGGAGCAGGTCCTGGCTGAGGCCACCTCTCGCGAGGCCGCCGTCGAGGCGCTGATCCGGTACGGGTACCTCACGGTGAGCGGCGTGCGCGCGACCCCGCCGACGCCCGCTCCGCCGACGCCCGGGTTCTTCGAGGAGGACGGCTCCCGAGAGGCCCGACAGGTCGTCGGGGAGCTGTCCCAGGTGCCGGAGGGCATCCGAGACGCCACCCTGGTCTACATGCGCCAGATCCCCGGGGGCGGCATCTCCATCGGCCAGGCGCCGCTCACCCGCCTGCCGGGCGGCGAGCCGCTCCAGACGCCTCCGCGCGGGTGGCCTGCGGGTTCCTCGTGGGACGACGTGGCCGGGGTGTGGGTCCCCGGCACGCGGCGCCTGCTGATCAGCACGTCCCGCGATTCCGCGTCGGTGAGCGTGGCTCTGCACGAGTTCGGGCACGCCACCGACCAGGCCCACGGCGACCTCAGCTCCGAGCACCGGTGGCAGGCCCTGCACCGGACCACCACCGGCGCACTGAGCGGCACGGCGGGGTACAACACCTACTACGACGAACCCGACGAGTGGTGGGCCGAGTCCTTCGCCGCCTGGTGTCTGGGGTGGGATGAAATGGTCGCTCACTGTCTTGGCAACGACCAGGTGGCCCGCCTACTGTGGGACTACTTCGAGACGCGGATGGGAGGTCCCTGATGGCCAAGCTGGACAGCGACGGCGTCACCGTGCTGGTTCCCGTCGGCGGAACGCTGGAGGACGGCACCAAGTGGGACGGCGCCCAGCGTCTGAGCCCTGGTGACGATGGGTACGACGAGGCCCTGGCCGCCGCCCGCGCCCGCCTGCCCCGGGCCGAACGGTCGGCGCCCTCCGACGCGGACATCGACGACTTCCTCGCCTCGCTGAACCGCGAGTAGCGACAGCTTCTTCCTGCAGGCCCCGTACCGGCTCCGGTGCGGGGCTTTCGCGTGCCCGGGTGCAACGCCCCGGCCCCACCCACCCGCAACGGGAGAGAACACCATGACCGATCTGCTCGACACCGACCTGCCCGTCCACCCCTTCACCGGCCTCACGGCGTTCGCCGTCATCGGTGGCCGCCCCGTGTGGCCGGTGCTGGGCGGCGCCCCCGACGACGAGGACCAGGACGAGAAGGACGCCGGCGACGAGGACGCCCCGGCCGAGGACAACGACACCGACGAGGACACCGAGGGCACCTCCGACGGCCCCGACGAGGACGAGGAGGACGCCCCGCTCGGCCCCAAGGGCGTCAAGGCCCTGGCCGCGGAGAAGGAGCGCCGCCGCACCGAGGCCAGGCGCCGCCGTGAGCTGGAGGCCGAGCTGGCCGAGCTCAAGAGCGGCGGCAAGAAGGACGACCCCGACCAGATCCGGCGCCAGGCAGAGCAGGCCGCAACGGCCAAGGCCAACACCCGGCTGCTGCGCGCCGAGGTGCGCGCGGTCGCGGCCGGGAAGCTGAGCGACCCCAAGGACGCGCTGAAGTTCCTCGACCTGGACCAGTTCGAGGTCGGCGAGGACGGCGACGTCGACACCCAGGAGATCACCGACGCGATCGAGGGCCTCCTGGCCAGCAAGCCCTACCTGGCTGCCGCAACGGCGAAGAGGTTCCAGGGCACCGGCGACGGCGGGGCCGCGCGCAAGGCCGCCCGGCCCGAGCAACTCACCCGCGACGACGTGAAGCGGATGAGCCCCCAGCAGATCGTGAAGGCCAAGGCCGACGGCCGCCTGGACGACGTGCTCGGAATCGACACCCGGTAACCCCTGAAAGGACGGCCTGATGGCCATCTCGAATTTCATCCCCGAAGTGTGGTCGGCGGAACTCCTCGTCGAGCTGGAGAAGTCCCTGGTCTACGGAGCACCTGGCGTGGTCAACCGCGACTACGAGGGCGACATCGGCCAGTACGGCGACACCGTCCACATCACCAGCCTGGCGGACCCGACCATCGGTGACTACGTGGCCCACACCGACATCACCATCGAGGACGTGGACGACACCGCGCAGACGCTGCTGATCGACCAGTCCAAGTACTTCGCGTTCGAGGTCGACGACGTCGAGCAGCGCCAGGCCCGCAACGGCGGGGCGGTGCTGTCCGAGCAGGCCCGCCGCGCGGCGTACAAGCTGCGTGACATCGCCGACCAGCACCTGGCCGGGGTCATGGCCGCCGGAGTCGACGCGGGCAACCTCCTCGCCGAGGCCACGCTGACCGACCCCGCCGACGCCTACGACCTGCTCGTGGACCTGGCCGTGGTCCTGGACGAGGACGACGTGCCCGAGTCGGGCCGCTGGTCCGTCGTCACCCCGGCCTTCTACGGCCTGCTGCTCAAGGACCAGCGGTTCGTGGCGGCCGGCGACGCGGCCGGGTCGGTGACCCGGGCGAACGGAATCGTGGGGGAGGCGGCCGGGTTCTCCATCCGCAAGTCCAACAACGCCCCTGACGGGCCCGGTGCGGGCGCGGGCAAGCTGGTCCTGGCCGGGTTCGGCGGCGCCACCACCTACGCCGAACAGATCAACAGGACCGAGGCGACCCGCAAGGAGAAGGGGTTCGCCGACATCGTGAAGGGCCTGCACCTGTACGGGTCCAAGGTCGTGCGCCCCACGGGCCTGGCCGCCGCGGACGTGATCGTCTGATGAAGGCCGGCGACAAGCTCCGCTTCCGCGGCCCCGCCGGCGCGTCCTTCGTGGTGACCGTCGGGGCCGCGTGGACCCCCCGCACCATCCGGGCCCGCGTCGCCTCGGGGGAGTGGTCCCCCAGGGAGGCCCCGGCTTCCGTGACGGTGCCGACGTCTCCGGCTCCCGTGGCGGAGGCCGGTCCGCCTGCCCGCCCGTCGCGCACCGCCACCCGCCCCGCGTGGACGGCGTGGGCGACGGCTGTGCACGGGCTCACCCAGGCCCAGGCCGAGGACATGACCAAGGCCCAGTTGATGGAACTGCCCGACACCCCGCCCGTCCCGGTCCCCGGGACCGTCGGGAACCAGGAGCAGGAGGCGGCCCCGCCCCTTCCGCCCCAGCACGGGCGCCCTGCCGAGGACGATCCCAAGACCGCCTGGGCCGAGTACGCGTTCCGCCTCGGCAAGGGCACTCGTGAGGACCTGGCGGTGTTCACCCGCGAGGACCTGATCGAGCTGACCGCGTAGGGGGTGTGCTGTGGCTCTGCCCCCGCTGGCCGGCCTGGCCGACCTGGCCCGGCTCGGCCTGACCGTCACCGAAGCCGAAGAGCCGCTCATGGAGGCCTACCTGGGTGCCGCTTCGGCGGCGATCCGCCAGGCCGCCGGGGTGCCCATCGCGGAGACGACCTCCACCGTCACCCTGGAGGGCGCGTCGGCCGAGCGGCTGTCCCTGCCGGGACCGCCGGTCACCGCCGTGGAAGCGGTCTCCCTGGACGGCGAGGCGGTCGCCGACTGGCGGCTCGCCTCGCACGCCCTGTGGCGGGCCGCCGGGTGGGCCCCCGGGCACGGCCCCTCCGCGGTGGAGGTGACCTACACGCACGGCCTCCCCGAGGTGCCCGCCGACATCGTCATGCTCGTGTGCCGCATCGCGGCCACGACCCTGCTCGCGTACCGGGCCGAGGCCGACGGCCTGGGCCTGGCCGCCGGGGACGTGCGCTCCGAGCGCATCGGCGACTACTCGGTGACCTACGGCGGGGACGGGCAGATCACCGAACTCGAACTCTCCGACCGGCTCACCCAGAGGCTTGCTGCCCGCTTCGGCGGGGGCGCGTCGGTGATGAGGTCGCGGTGAGACGCGGCACCGGCCACCTGATGAACACGTCGGTGACCGTGTGGCGGGTCGTGCTCGCCGACGACGGCGGGGGCGGGCAGACCGAGGCATGGGCCCCGCAGGGGGAACAGCCCGCGCGCCTGTCCCAGCCCACCGCCCGGCAGCGCGAGGTCGGCGACCAGGAGAACGCGCACCTGACCCACGTGGTGTACCTGCGCCCCGGGGTGGACGTGCGCCGCGGCGACCAGCTCCGCCAACCGGGCCTGCGCTTGGAGGTCGTGGCGGTCTTCGAACCGAGCGTGCGCGGCACCTACCTGCGGGCGGACTGCACATCCCGCCAAGCCGAAGGAGAGTGACATGGCGATCCGCGTCAAGGTCATCGGGACGAAGACGGCCAAGCGCGCGCTCGCGAGGCTGCGCACGGCCATGCACGACGTCCAGGAGGAGGTCGCCCATAAGTGGGCGGACGAGATGTACGCCGGCGCGATCGCCGACGTGCCCATCGACGAGGGCGACCTGGGCGCTGCCCTGGAGAAGCGCGTCAAGGGCAGGGGTCCGACCGCCGAAGGCCAGGTGGGGGTGTGGGACGCGGACGCCTACTACGGCCAGTTCGTCGAGTTCGGCACGTCCAAGATGGCGGCCCAGCCGTTCATGTATCCCAACGCCGCCAAGGCCAACAAGAAGGTGCCGGGCTGGATCCGGGACGGCATCAACGAGCGGCTCCCGTAGATGGCCACCGCGGCATGGCCGATCCAGCAGGCCATCTACCAGCGGTTGTCCACCGACCCCGCCCTGACCGCCCTGGCCACCGTGTGCGACGAGGTGCCCGAACCCGCCCCGTACCCGCACGTGGCCTTCGGGGAGTTCATCGAGGAGCGCCTCGACACCCACGACAACCAGGGCCTGGAAGTGGCGGTCATCCTGCACATCTGGTCCAAGTACCGCGGCTACGCCGAGACGGCGCGGATCCTCGCCCACCTGGACCGGCTGCTGGACCGGCAGCCGCTCACCGTCGTCGGGTTCGAGGACGTGTCGGTCTTCCGCGAGCACCACCGGATGATGCGCGACCCCGACCCCGACATCCGACACTGCCCGGTCAGGTACCGGGTCTGGCTCAGCAAGGAGACATGAGGACATGGCTGGTATCGACGGCTTCGGCACCGAGCTCCGCCGCGGCAGCGACGCCGACCCCGCGGTGTTCACCGCGGTCGGCAACGTCGGCAGCTTCAGCGGGCCGAACATCGAGCGGGAGACCTACGACGTCACCGCCCACGACGGCCCCAACAAGTACAGGGAGTTCATCGGCGGCCTGGTCGACGGCGGCGAGGTGTCGGCCGAGGTGCACTACGACCCCGACAAGCACGACAGCTTCGTCGCGGACTTCGACTCCGACGACGCCATCACCTACCAGATGGAGTCCCCGGTCGGTGAGATCTGGGAGTTCCAGGCGATCCTGACCGGCTTCGAGCGGGAGATGCCCGTGGACGGCCAGATGGCCGCCACCCTGACCTGGAAGGTCACCGGCAAGCCGACCCTGACCCCGGCCCCGTGACCCCGCCTTCACCATCTCTGCGACCTGAACGGACACCACACCTCATGACCGACACCACCGCCCCCGACGTCGAGCGGACCGAGGTCCCCGGTGAGTTCCTGTCCAAGGACGCGATCTTCGACGTCAACGACATCGAGCGCGAGCCGGTCTATGTCCCGCAGTGGAAGGGCAGCGTCATGGTCCAGGCGCTCACCGGCAAGGAACGCGACCGCTTCGAGGCCGAGTTGGCCGGGTTCGCCCGCGGTGGCTCCGGCAAGAAGAAGAACTTCGACAACTTCAGGGCGAGACTCGTGGTCGCCTCCGTCGTCAACCCCGCCACCGGACACCTGATGTTCGGCCAGGGCGATGTCGCCAAGCTCGGCAGCAAGTCCTCGGCCGCGCTGTCGGTGATCGCCGACGTCGCCCAGCGTCTGTCCGGGCTGGCCGAGGGGGACGCCGAGGAGCTGGCGGGGGAATAAGGGCCCGGCCAGAACTCGGCTTCTACTACCGGCTGGCCGGGCACCTGAAGATCGGCACCCTGCACGAGACGCTCTCGCGGATCTCCTCCCGGGAGCTGTCCGGATGGCAGGCCTTCGAACGCGTCCACGGACCGCTCGGGCAGCGCCGCGACGACATCCACACCGCGATGATCATGGCGATGATCGCCAACGCCAACCGTCCCAAGGGCAAGACCGCGGTCCCGGTGGAGAAGTTCCTGCCCGACTGGGACACCGACAAGCCGGTGACCGACGAGGACGTGTGGGCGGCGATCCGCCAGGCCAACGACGCCATGGGCGGCACCACCGGCGAGGACGAGAAGCCGCGCCGCCGCAAGTTCCGCAGCGTGACCTGAGGTAGAGGGGGTGTGCCCCCGTGTCCACGATCGCATCCCTGCTGGTCAAGCTCGGGCTGGACGGCAAACGCTTCGACTCCGGGGCAAAGAAGGCCATCCGGGCGATGGACGACCTGGCCCGCCGGGCCGAAGGCCTGTCGAAGCTGTCCAAGATCGCCGGCCTCGCGACCCTGGGCGCGTCCGCCGTGGCGCTGACCGGAGCCCTGGGCCCGGCCTCGGCCGCGCTCCTGGCGCTCCCGGCCGCCGCCGCCGTCGCAGGAGCCGCGCTCGCGGTCCTGTCGGTGGGCCTGGCGGGCATGGGGGACGCCATGGCCGCCGTGGCGTCCGGCGATGCGGCCGCCCTGGAGGAAGCCCTCCAGGGCCTGGCCCCCTCGGCGCAGGCCTTCGTCCGCTCCTGGGCGGGCATCCGCCAGCAGTTCGCGCCGATCCAGCAGGCCGTCCAGCAGCGGCTCTTCGCGGGACTCGGTGAGGAGATGGCCTCGCTCGCCAGCGGCGTCATGCCGACCCTGGACCGGGGCATGACCGAGGTCGCCGACTCCCTGAACAGCTTGGCCGGCGAAGCCATGTCGGCGATGAACACGCCCCTGTTCCAGGGGGCGCTGGCCGACACCTTCACCGGCACGGCCGCCGCGACGAGCAGCTTCGGCGGTCTCCTGGGTCCTCTGCTCACCCTGCTCCTCCAGCTCTCCGCGGCCGGGCTGCCGCTGGTCACCCGGTTCACGGACTGGGCGGCCGGCGCCACCGAGGCCGCGACCGCGTTCCTGGGCACGGAGGCCGGAGCGGCCCGCCTGTCCGAGATCGTCACGACCGCCGGTGACACCATGGCCCAGCTCGGCCGGATCGTCGCCGACCTGGGGCTCGGCCTGGGCAGCCTGTTCGGTGCGGCGTCCGGCGGTGGCGCGTCCCTGCTCGACACCATCGAGCAGCTGGTCGGCCGCTTCCGCGAGTGGGCCGCCTCCGCCGACGGTCAGGCCGCGATGGCCGAGGTCTTCGACGTCCTGGCGGCGGCCGGTGAGCAGCTGCTCACCACCATCCCGCAGATCCTCGGCGTGATCGGCGCCCTGCTCGGCCTGTTCCAGTCCCTGCCGGCCCCGATCCAGGAGAACGCCGCCGCCATCCTCGCGTGGGCGGTCATCCTGGGCCCGGTCGTCGGCAAGCTCACCTCGCTCATCGGCATCGTCAAGGGCATCGCCCCCGCGGTCAAGGCCATCGCCGGACCGCTCGGCAAGCTCACCATGGCCATGGGCAAGCTCGGCGTCCAGGCGCTCCTCATGGGTGCGCGGATGCTCGCCGGGTGGCTGCTGGGCATGGGCCCGATCGGGTGGATCATCCTCGCGGTGATCGCCCTGGTGGCGCTGATCATCCTGTACTGGGACCAGATCGTCGCCGCCATCACGATCGCGTGGGAGTGGATCAAGCAGGCCACGATCACCGCGTGGAACACCGTGGTCGCGTGGCTGACCGGCATCTGGGCCTCGATCGTGGCCACCGCCACCGCCGCCTGGGAGTGGCTCAAGTCAGCCGTCTCCGCCGCGTGGAACTGGCTGGTCGGACTGTTCATGACCTACCACCCGGTGGGCATCCTGATGTCGCACTGGGAGCAGATCAAGGCGGCAGCCGCCGCGGCCTGGGCGTGGATCAAGGCCAGGGTGTCCGCCCTCTGGAACGGCCTCGTGGCGTTCATCTCCGGCGGGATCGCCAAGGTCAAGGCGTTCATCTCGGACGGGTTCAACGCCGCGAAGAACATCGCGATCGCCGCGGTCCTCGGCCTGCACAACCGGGTGGTCGCCACGATCGCCCGGGTGGTCTCCACCGTCCGAGGCATCCCCGGGAAGATCCGCTCCGCCCTGGGCAACCTCGGCAACCTGCTGAAGAGCGCAGGCAGGAACATCATCCAGGGCCTGATCGACGGCGTGACCGGCATGATCGGCAGCCTGCGCGACAAGTTCTCCGGCATCACGAACATGATCCCGGAGTGGAAGGGGCCGATGTCCGTGGACCTGCGGCTCCTGGAGCCGACGGGCGCGGCCATCATGAGCGGCCTCACCAGCGGTATCGAGGGGTCCCTGCCCGGCCTGCGCTCCACCCTGGGCGACGTCACCAAGGAGATCCCTTCCAACGTCAGTGCGAGCGTCCGTCACAGCGGCAGCTCGGAGGTGCGCGTGACATTCGACTTCACCGGCGCCGACGGCGAGTTCAAGAAGGCGATCCGCAAGATCGTCCGCATCGACGGCCGGGGAAGCGTACAGGCCGCGTTCGGGAGGTGAGGCCGTGGTTGCCGTGCGCGTGCTCGTGGAGCTGATGGTCGGCGGGCAGTGGGTGGACATCACCCGTGACGTCTACGTTCGAGAGGACATCAGCATCAGCCGCGGCCGTGCCGACGAGGGTGCCGAGGTCGACCCCGGCACGTGCTCGTTGGTGCTGAACAACAGGTCGGGGAGGTATTCGCCGAGGAACCCGCGCAGTCCGTACCACGGCAGGATCGGCCGGAACACCCCGATCAGGGTGTCGGTGCGCCACGGCGACCGGCTGATCCCGCGGTTCGTCGGCGAGGTCGCCGCGTGGCCTCCCCGCTGGGACCTGTCCGGCAACGACGTGTACACCCCGATCGAAGCGGCCGGCATCCTGCGACGGCTGAACGCGAGCTCGTCGCCGCTGCAGTCCTCGCTCGTCCGGTTCGTCCTCGCCTCGGGCCCGGCCGCGTACTGGCCGCTGACCGACGGTGCCGACACACAGAACGCCGCGCCGCTGCTCGGCGGGAACATCGCCTACCTGAACAACCGGGAAGGTGAGATCACGATGCCGATGCGGTGGACCGGCTTCGACCTCGCCCCCCACCTGGAACCCGTGGCGACCCTGCCCGACAAGGTCCTCCGGGGGGTGTTCCGCGGCTACATCCTGCCCGGCCACCGCCCGCAGTGGTGGGCGGCCGAGTTCGTCCGCGGTGGTGTCGGGGGGTTCGACAGCTTCGGTATGCAGCTCGTCGGCGCCGGCACCGACGCCGACCCGACCCGCATGTGGTACCTGGGATTCGAACACCCGACGCGGACGCTGTTCGTGTCCTACTTCCGGGCCGGCGACAGCGACGCGCGAACCACCGTGCTGCGCCAGGACATCGCCGCGCCGCAGGTGTTCGAGGACGACACCGCACACGTGTTCCGGCTGGAGTGCGCACCCCATCAGGGCGGTACGTCGTGGCGGGTGTGCGTGGACGGCGCGCAGATCGCGAACGGTCAGCTCAACGAGCCCGCGCGCCCGCCGCTGAGATGGGTCTACGACTGGTTCGTCCCCGATGACGACCGGGCCGCGCCGGCGTCGCTGGGGCACGTCACGATCTGGGACGGCACCGTCTCGCCCGGTCCCGAGCAGATCATGCTCGCCTACCACGGCCACGCCGGGGAGACCGCAGGACAGCGCATCATCCGCGTGTGCGAGGAGACCGGCCTGCCGGTGACGGTCCTCGGCGACCCCGATGACACACAGCTCGTCGGGGCCCAGCAGATGACCTCGCCCCTCGACGTGCTGTCCGCGGCCGCTGCGGCCGACGGCGGCATTCTCCACGAGGACCGTGCGGAACCCCGGCTCGTCTACCGCACCAACCGCAGCCGCTACAACCACGGCTTGCAGCTCTCACAGGAGGAATGACCCATGGCGCTGACGAACGCGCTGTTCGACCCGATGCTCGACGGCGGCGCCACGGTCGCCGTCGAGGCGTCCCTGCACACCGCCGACCCCGGCAGCTCCGGCGGGTCCGAGGTGACCGGGGGCGGCTACGCCCGGCAGCCGGTCACCTGGGCCGCGGCGTCCGGGGGCAGCGTCGCGACCGGCGCCCCGGTCGTGTTCAACGTCCCCGGCTCGACGACCGTCACGCACGCCGGGCTGTGGACATCGGGCGGAACCTGGCTCGGCTCACTGGCCCTGGCCGCCCCCGAGCAGTTCGCCGCCCCCGGGACCCTGACCGTCGACCCGATGACGCTCACCCTGACCGACTGATCAGCGAAGGGGGTGCACCATGGCCACACTCGTCGACAACCGCCTCGACGGCACACCTGGCACCGCGCCGACCCCGGCATCCCTCGCCGCCTCGGCGACCACCGGAGCCGTCGGTATCGCGAACGCCGGCGGTACCGCCGGCGCCGGCCGTGCCCGCTACGACACCGCGCAGACCGTGCACGGGCTGTCGACGATCCGGGTCGACACCTCGTACCAGCGGATCGGAACGCCGCGGCTCACTCTGGCGTTGCCGCCGTCGGGTCCGTGGTGGGCGCGCTGGTACGTGTGGATGCCCACCATGCAGAACGCCGGGTTCGGCATCGACGAGGTCCGGTTGCACGCCTCGTTCCCCGACACCGGACTGAACCTCGTCATCCACGAGACGGCGTCCGGCAACGCCGGGACGAGGCTGCAGCCCAACGACCTCGCCGCGACCGCGATCAACTGGAACGCCGAGACCGGCAACGCGATCGGCATCGGGCAGTGGTGGCGCCTCGAACTGTCCTACGACGGCGCCGACTTCACCTCGCGCGTCTACGCCGGACACGACACCGGCCGCGCCCGCGTGCACACCTGGAACGGGCGCGACGTCGGCCGTTCCCTGGCCCTGACCGGCTACCGGTACCGGCGCGGCGTGATCCTGCGCCCCGGCGACACCGACGCGACCACCGGCGGGCAGGTCTCGCAGATGCAGCGCGACCTCATGGCGCTCGGCTACGAGCTGCCGCAGTGGGGCGCTGACGGCGATTACGGCCAGGAGGCCGCCAACGCCGTCGTGGCCTTCCAGTCCGGCCACGGCTACGGTGTCGTCGACGGCATCGCCGGCCCCGAGACCCTCGCCGGCATCGCCCTCGCACTGCGCCTGCGGGCCACCCCCGACGACTACCCGGCACCGCTGTGGCTCTCACACGTGGCCGTCTCCGACTCCGGACCGATCGGACCCGCCCCACAGCAGCAGGACATCACGACCTCGGCGGGCGCTGCCGTCGCCGTGTCCGGGACCCTCGCCGTCCGCGCCGTGCAGGGACCGCAGCAGCCGGCCGTCGGCGAGCTGCGGCTGACCGGCACCGCCCCGGCGACGAAGGCAGCGCGCACCACCGCGACGGGAACCCTCTCGGCCGCCGGACTCACCGAAGCCGCGCACCGCACCACGGGCACGAACGCCTCGACCACGACCACGGCGAGCGGCGCCGCGGCCGTGGCGAAGGGGTCGACCACGACCGCCGCCGGCGGCATGGCCGCGCAGACCGGAGCCGAGGCGGGCAAACACGGCGTCACCACCGCTGCGGCGACGGCCCGTGCGTCCGGTGCGGCATGGTCCGGCGGCGCCCGGTCCGCGATCGCCCTGGACTACGCCGCAGGACACGTGTCCGCACCCTTCGAGCCGGTCGACGACGACCAGGCGCTGACCAACGACGTCGTCGCACGGCGCATCGACGGCGCCGAGTTCCGAGTGACCCAGCAGACGGGACCGCTGAACGCGGCCGACCCCCCGCTCGGCGTGGGCCGCTACGAGACCTCGGTCGAGCTGAACACGATGTACGACGTCCAGCTCCGCGACCACGCCGGGTGGCGCGTACACCTGGGGACCTGGGACGAGGCCCGTTATCCGACGGTGAGCGTGGACCTGGCCCGCAACCCCGGCCTGACCGAGAACGTCGCGAGCAGGGAGTCGGGCGACTGGCTGCAGGTGCTCAACCCCCCGCCGTGGCTGCCGCCCGGCCCGATCGACCTGCTGATCGAGGGCTACACCGAGACCCTGAACACCCACACATGGCGCGTCGAGTTCAACGCCTCCTCGGGGGGACCCTGGGTCGTCGGTGTGGTCGACGACCCCGACGACGAGGAACCGACCGGGCCGCGCGGTCCCGACCGCGCCGACACCGAGGCGTGCGAGCTGACCGCCGCCGTCGACGCCGACGACACGACCTTGACCGTGGCCACGACGGTCGGCCCCCCGTGGATCGACTCGGCGAACCACGCCGCCATGTTCCCGCTCGACCTGGTCCTCGGCGGCGAGATCGTGCGGGTGACCGCGATCGCGGGGACCGGGGCGACGCAGACGCTGACCGTCGAGCGCTCCCTGAACCGCATCGCCAAACCGCATCCCGCCGGCACCGCCGTCTCACTCGCGCGCCCGGCCGTCGTCGGTCTGTAGACCAAGGAGAGAACCCGTGCACCTATGGCGCGCAGGCGAGATCATCACCGCCGACAAGCTGACACCGCGCATTCTGTCGGGCGCTGAGTACATGGACTTCCCCACGCCCATCCCCAACGCCCAGAACCCGCAGTACTACCGCGGCGAACGCCGTGTGACCTTCCCGAACGGGTTCTTCACCGCCGAGCCGCAGGTACTCATCACCGCGCGAACCGGTGTGCCCGGCGTGTTCCTCGAAGTCAGCTACCAGAACAAGAGCGTTTCCGGATTCATGATCCACGTCGCACGCCAGAACGTCACGCAGACGTGGGTCGACTGGGTCGCGATCCAGGTTCCGGACCTGTAGGGGCCGTGTGCACGACACCCCCTGTACGCGGTCGGGCAGTGCCCGGCGCAAACCACCGGAGACGTGCGGGGACGCCCACCCTCCAGGCGCGCGGCCCCTGACGGTGAGCAGCGCACGTCGTCCCCCACCCCCGACCCCTGAGGAGAAACCTGTGTTGATCGAACGCCTCACCTGGCCGCTGACCATCGCCCACCGCGGTGCCCGCTCCACCGCCCCCGAGAACAGCCTGGAGGCGATCGCCACGGCGATCGACGCCGGGTCCGAGCTGATCGAGATCGACGTGCACCTGGCGGCCGACGGGTCACTGGTGCTCTGCCACGACACGACCCTGTCCCGCACCCACGGTGTGGGGCAGCCGGTGGCCACGCTCACCGCCACGGCGGTGAAGCGGTGGCCCATCCGCTCCTCGGCGCGGCTGGGGCTGACCGGTTGGCCGGACGTGGAGACCGTGACCCTCAACGAGGTGTTCGCGCGCTTCGCCGGCGCGCCGGTGGCCTGGCTGATCGAGGCCAAGTACCCGGCGAACCCCACCGACGCCCAACTCGACGCCGTCGGCGACGCCATCGTGGACCACGTGTTCCGGTGGGATCTCACGAAGAGGGCGATCGTGCAGTCCTTCAACCGGCGCCCCGGGCTGCGCGCGATCGCCGCCCGGATCCCGGCCGGGTACATCGAGACCGCCGGCGGGTCCGACCCGGTCCTCCTGCGGGAGCAGGGGTTCGACTTCTACGGGATGCGCAAGGACGCGCCCCCGGCGCGGATCCAGGCGGCCGCCGACGCCGACCTGCTCCCGCTGATCTACACGATCAATCGCAGATCCGAGCGGGACGCCGCACTGGAGGCGGGCGCGGCGGCGATCGTCACCGATGACCCGCTCTACCTGTCCGACCGGGCCCCGGGCCCGGACCTGTACCAGCTCGGCACGTGGCCGCACGGGCACCTGCCCTCCCCGGTCAACCCGGTCACGGGTGTGCTCGCCGGGGGCGCCCTGGAACTCGCGCCCACCCGGATGGAGACGGGTGTGCCGGAGAACTACACGGCCGCCGTCCTGGGATCCGCCTCGCACGGGACGCCCCCCGGGTCCTGGACATGGGACGTGCGGGTCGCGCTCCTGGAGGCGACCAGCGCCACCCGGTCGGCGCAGATCCAGATCTGCATGGACTCCGACGTGGGCT
Organism: Nocardiopsis tropica; assembly: GCF_042660575.1. Lineage (NCBI taxonomy): Bacteria > Bacillati > Actinomycetota > Actinomycetes > Streptosporangiales > Nocardiopsidaceae > Nocardiopsis > Nocardiopsis tropica. Next base: position 55,747 of record NZ_JBHSUF010000028.1, on the reverse strand, counting down.
ACCACGACGACGATCACAGCCGTGTGGACTGCTACAACATCCTGATGCGGCCGAACGGGGCCCTGGACCTGTACGCGGCGGCCGACGGCAGTGCCACCCGGCTGGCGACCGCGTCCGGGCCGCCGGTTCCTGTCGGCACCTCGCCGGTGTACGTGCCTCTGCGGATCGAGGTCTCTCCCACGCACGTGAGCGCCCGCCGCCTGGACGCGTCAGGGGTCGTGGCCTCCGCCGCCGATGCCCGGTTCCGGGGCGGGTACGTCGGGGTCGGGGTCCGCTCCGTCCGGGCGCGCTTCATCCCGGGAGGGAGGGCTTGACCGGTGTGGAGGACGGTGGAGGGACCACCCTGGCCGACATCCACCGCGTGGTCGAGGTCGGGCTGACCGCGGTGAACGGAAGGTTGGACGTGGTCATCGAGCGCCTGGAACAGCAGGACAAGCGCGCCGACGCCCACGAGACCCAGTTGGCCACCCTGGACTCCCGGCTGGACGCGGTCGAGCGGGCGGCCGTGACCCGTGAGGACATGGACGCGCGCGGCCGACGCACCGTCAGCGTCGTGGCGGTGGTCGTGTCCGGTATCGGGATCGTGGTCGGTGCGCTGGTCACGATCGCCGTCACGCTCGCCGCCTGAGCGGCGCCCATCCCGTTGTGCCCCGCCTGGTGGCGGGGCTTCGTCATGCAAGGAGGGTCTCTTGGTCTCGATCCGTTCGCGCTCCTCATGGGGCGCGCGTTCCCCCCGGTCCCGCTCGACCACGAGCTGGTCGTCGAGGAGGGAGGTGACGCTGCACTACTCCTACGGTCCCGAGTCGCAGACCCCGCGCCAGATTCAGGCACACCACATGGACGGCAACGGGTGGTCGGACGTGGGCTACAACTTCCTCGTCGACTCCGAGGGGGTCGCCTACGAGGGGCGCGGCTGGACCGTCGTGGGAGCCCACGCCGCGCCGCGCAACACCCAGGGGATCGGCGTCTGCTACATCGGCCGCGACGGTATGACCGACGCGGCCAAGCGCACCGTGATCGCCCTGTACGACGAGGCGTGCGAGCGGGCCGGGCGCGCCCTGGCGCGGCGCGGCCACCGCGACATCAACTCGACGAGCTGCCCCGGCTCCGGCAACTACTCCTGGTGGAAGTCCAGCAACTTCCGCGACGTCGCCGGAAACGGCGCGCACGAGCCGCCGAAGCCCGGGACCTCCGCGCCGAGGTACCCGCTCAAGGCCGGCCACTGGTTCGGCCCGGAGAGCGCGGACGCCCGCAACCACTCCGGGTACTGGTCGGCCGACCGTCCCCACATCCGCAGGATTCGGGACCGCCTCCGCGAGCGCGGCTGGTCCGTCGCCACCGGGGACCGCTACGACACCGAGCTCGCCGGGGTCGTCCGCGCCTTCCAGGCGGAGAAGGGCCTGGCCGCCGACGGCCTCGTCGGCTCCGCGACCTGGCCGGTCCTGTGGACCGCGCCCATCACCTGATCCGGGGAGAGACCCATGCACGAAGCACCCGCCCCCTCGCCCACACCCGTGCGCGACGCCCGCACGCGGGCGCTGCGCACACTCCTCCAGGGCGTGGCCGTCACCGTGCTCGTGGGCGCGGCGACCGCCGTCGCCCAACTCGCCACCGACGGCAGCGTCCTGTCCCTGGCCACGGTCGTCACCGCGGCCGGGACCGGCGCGGGCATGGCGCTCGCCGCCTACGTCCAGCGGCGCCTTGAGGGTCTCGGCCAGTAGGCCCCGCCCCCGCGAACGCCCCCGCTCCTCCCACACGGGAGGGGCGGGGGTTTCGTCATGTCCGCTTGCCCTTGGATATCTGGTCGATCCGGGCGGGGCTGAGTCCGAGTTCGGCGGCGAGCGCGCGCTCGTCACCACCCGGCCGCCGTCAGGGGCCGCGGCGAGAAGGAGGGAGCGGTCGGCGTCCCACCCCTCCGAGCAGGAGGGGCGGGACGCTCTCCGGTCAGTTCACGTGGGCGTCGTGCCACCACCCGGCCCCGGCGCCGAGTCCGTCGAGCTCGACCTGGACACCGGCGGCGAGCCGGTCGCGGGTCGACTCGCCGTCGGCCAGGGCGTGCTCGGCTCGGTAGGCGGCGCGCTCTGTGTCGGTCATGCGAATCCGTACCCAGAACCGGTACTCGTGCGTCGTCTCCTGCATAGATATCCCCCCGTAGGGTCACGGTATCGGTGGGTAGTGACATATATGGCGAAAGCAGGCAATCTACTGTGATCTGGTGTCCTTTGTCCGGTTTTCCGGGTCGGGTGCCGAACCTGGTGCCCTCGACGCCTGGAACGGGGTCTGTGCGGGGTCGCCGGGTCTCTGGTTCGATGGTCCCGGTGCTCATCGGTCCCGTCATGGACCGCGACCTCGACCTGGAGGCGGGTCCCGTCCTCCGGCATCGCGCACCCGTGCTCCGCTGTGGCGTTTCGGCCGCCCATCGCCGTGGACGTGAAGCCGTCGCCGATGCGGGCCGTGAGGGCGGCGGAGTCTGGGGACGGGCCTGTGTGCGGGTTGCTCCGGCCTCGTGTGCGGGGAGGGTCGGAGCTGGGGGCCACGGGGGACTGCCGGGTGGGAGGCGGGGATGCGCGGCCGGGGGGAGCGTAGCCGGTGGCCGGTGGGGCTCGTGAGGGTTCGGCCGTTCCCGCACCCAGGTGGTGCAGCCGATCCGAGAAAGCACTACCTGCAATCCGAGAAAGCACTACCTGTTGCACGACGGTCGTGGTGGCATCCCTCTGACCTCGGCACATGCTCGTCGTACGACGGTTTTCGGCCCGACGACAGAGCGTAGTGCCCTCTTCGGCCACCGTGTCGCCGGGACGCTCCCGCTCGACACGGCGTGGTGGGAAGAGGCAGTCCTCGCGCTCCGCCCGGGAGCCGGCCGGGGGCGCTGCCCGGAACCGTGCCCGCGGCCGTGCGCCCGGGGGCGTGCCCCCGGGCGCACGAACCGCTCTCCCGAACCGGGACCCGGTTCAGGAAACAGGCATTAGCGGTTGTAGTTCGCGATGCACTGGTTGAGCAGGTTCAGGTCCAGGTTGATCAGACCGAGGAAGCTCTGCTGGCTGGTGCAGGCCTCGTACGCCTCGATGTCCGAGCCCTTCTCGCCCGCCAGGGCGGCCCCGGTGCCCATGCCGAGGAGTCCGGCGGCGAACAGAGCGGTCATGGTGATCTTGGCAGCGGTGCGCATTGCTTCCCTTTCGAGAGCGAATATTCGAAGAGGTCGGCCGACCCACCAGGACTGATAACCGTTTGATCACGTTCGGAAACGCAGAGTAGTCAACCAGGTTCTCCGAGGTGGGGTCGCGGGGGGTCTCCGCGGTCGCGATCTTGTCAGTGTCATGGCAGATCAAGGCACCTTTTTCGTAAGTGATTACGAGAGGTGTCAGGTAACTGAAAATCTTGACAGGAGAACCGGGTCGAACCGCCGTGCGAATCTCAACCCCTCCGGTGGTCCTCCGGCGGGGACGGGGCGGGCGAGCCGTCGCGCGTCCGTCCGCCGCGCTCGCGGGCGGAGGTGCGGGTGGAGCCGGCGCTGGCGACGATCACGCACCCCACCGCGAACCACTGCCAGGGCGAGAGCAGTTCGCCCAGCAGGACGAGCCCCACCACCGCGGCCGCGGCGGGCTGCAGGCTCATCAGTACGCCGAACACCCGGGGCGGCATCCGGCGCAGCGCGTTCAGTTCCAGGGTGTAGGGGACGATCGAGGAGAGCACGCCCACCACCAGGCCGAACAGCAGCAGCCGCCAGTCCAGCAGGGCGGCGCCCCCCTCCGCGATCCCGGCCGGGGCCATGATCACCACGCCGACCACGCTGGCGAACGCCAGGCCGGAGGCGCCGCTGAAACGCTGTCCCGTCGCCGCGCTGAGCAGGATGTACCCCGCCCACGCCACCGCCGCGAGCACCGCGAACAGGATGCCCAGCGGGTCCATGGAGCCCGACTCCAGGCCAAGCGCCACCACGCCCAGCCCGGCCAGCCCGGCCCACAGGAGGTCGATCCTGCGCCGTGAGCCCAGAATCGCGATGGCCAGCGGTCCGAGGTACTCGATCGTCACCGCGATCCCCAGCGGGATGCGCGCGAACGCCTGGTAGATGAGGAAGTTCATCATCGCCAACGCGACGCCGTAGCCGACCACCACCAGCCAGTCGGTCCGGCTTCGGGCCCGGAGCGCGGGACGGACCAGCAGGACCAGGAGCACCGCCGAGGTGAGCAGCCGCAGCCACACGACGGCGGCCGGGGGAAGCTCCTCGAACAGGTTCTTGGCCACGCCCGCGCCGGTTTGCACGGAGACGATGCTGACCATCACCAGCCAGACCGGCGGTATCGCCTCCGCCGCGGTCCGCAGGGAGAAGGGTTCCTTGGGGGTGGCCGGGGTGCTCATGGGTATTCATCCTACGTTTTCGGTTCTCCGCTCGGCCTCCCCGCCCTCGTCCCGGCGGCCCTCCGGTCCCGCGTTCCCCGCACGCGCGCGCGACCTCCGGGGTTCCGCATGCGCCCCGGCGGCCGGGACCACGGGCGGGACGGCGGGCGGGCGGTGGATCACGGCGGTCAGGACCAGCAGCCAGGCCACCACCACGACCAGGGGCTGGAGCAGGGTCATGACCAGGCCGAACACCGTCCTCTCCGCCTGGTCGGTGAGGATCTGCAACCCGATCCACAGGAACGGCAGCGCCGCCGCCACGAGGTTCGTCACCAGGGCGGCCCACACCAGCCCCCGGCGGGCGGGCGGGCGCCACACCAGCAGTGCGCCGCCCGCCACGAGCAGCATGAGCGGCGGTCCGAGGTACCGGACCACGATGAACCAGGGGACTCCGATGGCTTCCATGGCGGGACCCTATCGAGGCCCGCCCGGGGGCGAACGTGCGCGAAGTACGTCAAGTGGTGTCAAATAGTGCGGGGTCGTGGCCGACACGGCCCTCACCCGTCGCCCGCTGGAGTGTCCTCACATGTCCCGACGCCGAGCCCGCAGCGCCCCCCGTGTCCAGGAACGGCACGTGCCGACCTGGCCGGTCTTCGCCGGAGCGCTGGCGCTCGTCCTCGTCGCCGTCATCGGCGGCTACACGGGCGGCCTCCTCGCCGCCGGCTCCGGAGAACCGGAGGAACCGGCGATGGACGTGGTCTCCGGCATCCTCGTCGAGCCCTCCGGCGCGCCGGAGGAGACCGGGGAGCCCGAGGAGGAAGAGGAGTACGTCCACCCCGCCGGGATGGACCCCGCGCTCTCCTACGTCCTCCAGAACGTGCACGGCGACCGCGTCGCCGACGTCGCGGGCGCCTCCACCGACAACGGCGCCCCCGTCCACCTGTGGGACCGCCACGACGCGGAGAACCAGCAGTGGAGGTTCGTCCCGCTCGACGAACAGGGCTTCTACGAGATCGAGGGCGTCGGCAGCGGCAAGGTCCTGGAGGTCGCGGCCGACCCCGCGCAGCCCGCCGCCACGCTGCTCACCCGGACCGGGGCGCCCAACCAGCACTGGTCGGTGGTCGAGGTCGGCAGCGGCGTCGTCCGGCTGGTCAACCGGGCCACGGGCCGCGCCCTCGAAGGGCAGGGCGGCGCGCCCGACAACGGCACGGCGATCGTCCAGGCGCCCGACGGCTCCCACGCCCACCAGCAGTGGCGCCTGCTCCCCATGGGCTGATCCGCGACGGGCCCCCGAGGCCCGGACGGCCCCGCGGCGACGCCCCGGTCCGGTGTCAGCCGACGAGGAGCGACCGGGCGGTCTTCCAGCACTCGTCGTCGGAGGCGCAGAGCAGGCCCACGGCGTCGTCGCCCGGACGGTACTCGCCGCCGTCCGGGCGCAGGCACACGCCTCCGGCCTCGGTCAGCATCAGGGAGCCGGGGGCGTGGTCCCAGGGCAGGGTCCTGTGGAACAGCAGGAAGTCCTGCCCGCCCTCGAACAGGAGCGGGTAGTCCACGCCGACGCAGTGCGAGCCCGGTCCCATGGACGCGAAGCGTGTGGCGGCCTCCTCCACGCGCCGCTTCGCGGCGGGGGCGAGGAACCGCGTCGCGGCCGAGCCGTGCAGGCGGGCCGGATCGGCCGGTGCGGGCTCCCGGCGCACCCTCACGCCGTCGCGCCAGGTGCCGGACCCGCGCTCCGCGACGTAGACCCGGTCCTCGGTGGGGCGCAGGATCCACGCTGCGACGGTCTCGCCGTGGCGCACCAGGGCGGCCATCACCGCGAAGCGCGTGTCGCCCCGGACGAAGTTGCGGGTTCCGTCGACCGGGTCGACCAGCCACGCCACGGGCTCCCCGTACAGGGCGCGGAGCAGGCCGGGGTCGTCCGAGGCGGCCTCCTCGCCCACGACCGGCGCCGCGACGACGTCGCGCAGGCGGGCGCCGATCAGCTCCTCGGCCTCGCGGTCGGCGACCGTGACGAGCTCGCCCGGGGCCTTCTCGGTGACCTCGCCCTCGGACAGGGACCGGAAGCGGGGGAGGACTGCCGCCTCCGCCGCCTCGCGGAGGATCTCGGTGACCGCGTCGACGTCGAGCATGCGCCCCATCCTAGGAGCGGCGGGCGCGGGCGCGGGGACCGCCCCCTCCCGGGAGGCCCGCGGGCGTCACTCCCAGCGGAAGAGGCGGCTGGCGAGCAGTCCGCAGACGAGGGCCCACACGGCCAGGACCGCGAACGCGCCCCAGCCCGGCAGGGACCCGTCCGCGAGGACGGTCCGCAGGCCCGAGCTGAGGGCGGTGACCGGCAGGAGCGAGGCGGCCTGCTCCAGCGGCGCGGGGAAGCTGCTGGTCGGGAACAGCACCCCGCCCAGTCCGAGCATCAGCACGTACACCAGGTTGGCCCCGGCCAGGGTCGCCTCCGCCCGCAGGGTGCCGGCCATGAGCAGGCCGAGCGAGCTGAACGCGGCGGTCGCCAGCAGCACCAGGGCGACCGCCGACAGCACGCCCGCCGGGTCGGGGTCGGGGGACCAGCCCAGGGCCAGCGCCACCGTGCACAGCAGCGCGATCTGGATGGCCTGCACGCCCAGGACGGCCAGCGTCTTGGCGGCCAGGAGGCCGAACCGGGACAGCGGCGTCGCCCCCAGGCGCTTCAGCACCCCGTAGCGCCGCTCGAAGCCGGTGCCGATGGCCAGGCCGGTGAACGACGTCGACATCACCGCCAGCGCCAGGACGCCCGGCGTGAGGGCGTCCACGCGGGGGCCCGGGCCCACGTCCAGGACCGAGGTGAGGCTGAAGCCCACCAGCAGGAGGACGGGGATGACCATGGTCAGCAGGAACTGCTCGCCGTGGCGGAGCATCACCCGCAGTTCCATGCGGGCCTGCGAGGCGACCATCCGCCACATCGGCGCGGCCCCGGGCGCAGGGGTGAACAGCGAGGCGCCGCCGCCCTGTGAGGGGGCGGTCGGGGCGGCGTCGGCGGCCCGCGTGGTGGTGCTGGAGGTGTGCTCGGTCATTGGTCGCGCAGTTCCCGGCCCGTGAGTTCGAGGAAGACGTCTTCGAGGGTACGCCGTCGCACGCGCAGGTCCTCGGCGAGGACGCCGGCCGACGCGCACCATGCGGTGACCGTGGCCAGGAACTCCGGACCGAGCGCGGCGGCGTCGTCGGTGGTGACCACGTACTCGTGGCGGCCGTCCGCGGTGGCGCCGTCGGCGACCCTGCTGCCCTCGGGCAGGGCGGCCAGGAGCGCGGAGGAGTCCACGGGCGTGCTGGAGAAGCACACCTCGCGGCGCCCCTCGGTGAGCGCGGCCGGCGCGCCCTCGGCGACCACGGCGCCGCGGTCGATGATGACCACGTGGTCGGCCAGCCGTTCGGCCTCCTCCATGTGGTGGGTGCTCAGGATGACCGCCACGCCCGCCTCGCGCAGGGCCGACACCAGGTCCCAGGTGGCCATGCGCGCCTGCGGGTCCAGGCCCGCCGTCGGCTCGTCCAGGAACACCAGTTCGGGCCGTCCGACCACGGCGCAGGCCAGGGAGAGGCGCTGCTGCTGGCCGCCGGACAGGCGGCGGAAGGGGGTGGCGGCCACGGAGTTCAGGCCCAGCCGCTCCATGAGGACGGCGGGGGCGATCGGGCTGGCGTGGAAGGAGGCCATCAGGTTCAGCCACTCCGCCGCGCGGGCGCCGGTGGGGACCCCGCCGGACTGGGGCATCACCCCGACGCGGGGCTTGAGGGCGGTGGCGTCGGCCACGGGGTCCAGGCCCAGGACCCGGACCCGCCCGCCGTCGGCGCGGCGGAAGCCCTCGCAGATCTCGATGGTGCTCGTCTTGCCCGCCCCGTTGGGGCCGAGCAGGGCCGTCACCGCCCCCCGGCGCGCGCTGAACGTGAGGCCGGAGACTGCGGTGGTGGCGCCGTAGCGCTTGACCAGGTCGACGACCTCGACCGCGGCTGTGTCCATGGGGCCTGAGTTTACGTGCGGCCGGGCGGGGCCCTTCACCGCCCCGCTCGGGGAGGAGCCGCCGAAAACTCGGGAGGTCCACATCCTGGTCGTGCGGTATCAACATGCGGGCAATCCGGGCCGTCCCGGCCCCTCGCGCGGTGGCGACCTCGGGTTTCGGGCGCATGAACCCGCTGTTAGGCAAGCCTGACCTTCGTGATGAAGGGCATGGAGCGGCGTTTGCCTCAACGGACTTATTTAGGCCACACTGATGTTGTCAAAACCACGAGCTGCGTACGACGAGGGAGGGGAGCGCCGTGCCCGAGGCGACCAGTGTGCCCCGTGCCCTGGCCGGACCCGACCGCGGGGCCGAGACCGGCACCCGCGCCCGCGTCGCGCGGCTCATCCTGGAGAAGGGCCCGATCACCGCATCCTCCCTGGGGGAGCGGCTCGGACTCACTCCGGCGGCGATCCGCCGCCACCTCGACAACCTGACCGGTGAGGGCATGGTCGAGGCCCGCGACGCCCGGCCCCACGGCGGACAGCGCCGCAGGGGCAGGCCCGCCAAGGTCTTCGCCATCACCGAGGCCGGGCGGGACGCCTTCGTCCACGCCTACGACGACCTCGCCACCAGCGCGCTCCGCTTCCTGGCGGAGACCGCCGGGGACGGGGCCGTCGGCGAGTTCGCCCGCAGTCAGGTCGCCGATCTGGAGAGGCGCTACAGGCCCCTGCTGGACGCTGTCCCCCCGGAACAGCGCGTCCGGCTCCTGGCCGAGGCACTCTCCAACGACGGTTACGCCGCCACCGCGGGCCGGGCGCCCGCACCCGGCGGCGGTGACCAGCTGTGCCAACACCACTGTCCGGTCGCCCACGTGGCCGCGGAGTTCCCGCAGCTCTGCGAAGCCGAGGTCGAGGCCTTCTCACGACTTCTGGGCACCCCGGTGCGCAGGTTGGCCACCATCGCCCACGGCGACGGTGTGTGCACCACGCACGTCACCCCTCGGGGCGACGTGGCGGGCGGGGACAGCCAAACCCCCGCGTCAGAGGCCATCCGCCAGGGGGCGGGCGGCTCAGTTCACCACAAGGACACCTGAGTCCTGGAGGAGTCCGCGCATGACGTCTATCGCGCATCCCGAGCTCGAAGGGATCGGAAACTATGAGTTCGGCTGGTCCGACTCCGACAAGGCGGGGGCTACCGCCCGCCGCGGCCTGAACGAGGAGGTCGTCCGCGACATCTCCTCGAAGAAGGACGAGTCGGAGTGGATGACCAAGCTCCGGCTCAAGTCCCTCAAGCTCTTCGACAAGAAGCCCATGCCCAACTGGGGCGCGGACCTGTCCAAGATCGACTTCGACAACATCAAGTACTTCGTGCGGTCCACGGAGAAGCAGGCCACCTCCTGGGAGGAACTGCCCGAGGACATCAAGAACACCTACGACCGGCTCGGCATCCCCGAGGCGGAGAAGCAGCGCCTGGTCTCCGGTGTCGCCGCGCAGTACGAGTCCGAGGTCGTCTACCACCAGATCCGCGAGGACCTGGAGGAGCAGGGTGTCATCTTCCTCGACACCGACACCGCCCTCAAGGAGCACCCGGAGATCTTCGAGGAGTACTTCGGCTCGGTGATCCCGCCCGGCGACAACAAGTTCGCCGCGCTCAACACCGCGGTGTGGAGCGGCGGGTCGTTCATCTACGTGCCCAAGAACGTGCACGTCGAGATCCCGCTGCAGGCCTACTTCCGGATCAACACCGAGAACATGGGCCAGTTCGAGCGGACGCTGATCATCGTCGACGAGGGCGCCTACGTCCACTACGTCGAGGGCTGCACCGCGCCGATCTACAAGTCGGACTCGCTGCACTCCGCGGTCGTCGAGATCATCGTCAAGAAGAACGCCCGCTGCCGGTACACGACCATCCAGAACTGGTCGAACAACGTCTTCAACCTGGTCACCAAGCGCGCCATCGCCGAAGAGGGCGCGACCATGGAGTGGATCGACGGCAACATCGGCTCCCAGGTGACCATGAAGTACCCGGCCGTGTACCTCATGGGCGAGCACGCCAAGGGCGAGACCCTGTCCATCGCCTTCGCGGGCGAGGGCCAGCACCAGGACACCGGTTCCAAGATGGTGCACTGCGCTCCCAACACCTCGTCCACCATCATCTCGAAGTCGGTGGCACGCGGCGGGGGCCGCGCCTCCTACCGGGGCCTGGTGCAGGTGCAGGAGGGCGCGCACAACGCGAAGTCCTCGGTCAAGTGCGACGCGCTGCTGATCGACACCGTCAGCCGCTCGGACACCTACCCCTACAACGACCTGCGCGAGGACGACGCCGAGCTCGCGCACGAGGCGACCGTCTCCAAGGTCAGCGAGGACCAGCTCTTCTACCTGATGAGCCGGGGCATGAACGAGGACGAGGCCATGGCCATGATCGTGCGCGGGTTCGTCGAGCCCATCGCGCGCGAGCTGCCCATGGAGTACGCGCTGGAACTGAACCGGCTGATCGAGCTTCAGATGGAAGGAGCGGTTGGTTAAGTTGACCGGCCCCAGCATCGAACCCAAGGCCCACAGCCACGGCCTCGGGGACATCCCGTTCTCCAAGTTGGCGACCCACGGGTCGTTCGACGTGAACGACTTCCCCGTCCCCAACGGCCGCGAGGAGGAGTGGCGCTTCACGCCCGTCCGCCGCCTCAAGGGCCTGCACGACGGCACCGCCGTCGCCGGCGGCGCCGACAAGCTCGACATCGACGCCCCCGAGGGCGTCACCGTCGAGACCGTCGGCCGCGGCGACGCCAGGCTCGGCACCGCGGGCTTCCCGGCCGACCGCGTGATCGCCCAGGCCTACACCTCCTTCGAGGAGGCCACGATCGTCACGGTCGCCAAGGGCAAGGCCCTGGAGCAGCCGGTCGTCATCAACCGGGAGGCCCAGGGCGGCACCCGCTTCGACCAGTACGTCATCGACGTCGAACCGCTGGCCGAGGCGATCGTCGTCCTCAACCAGACCGGTACGGGCATCCGTGCGGGCAGCGTGGACATCCACGTCGCCGAGGGCGCGCGCCTGACCCTGATCAGCGTGCAGGACTGGGACCGCGACGCCGTCGACGTGTCCCAGCACAACGCGCAGGTCGCCAAGGACGCCACGTTCAAGTCGATCGTGGTCACCCTCGGCGGCGACCTGGTCCGGCTCTCCCCGAAGGTGGCCTACAAGGGGCGCGGCGCCAACGCCGAGCTCCACGGCCTGTACTTCACCGGCGACGGCCAGCACCACGAGCACCGCTCGCTCATCGACCACAACATGTCCAACACCCGGTCCCGGGTGGAGTACAAGGGTGCGCTGAGCGGCAAGGGCGCGCACGGCGTGTGGATCGGTGACGTGATCATCGGCGAGGGCACGACCGGCACCGACTCGTACGAGCACAACCGCAACCTCCAGCTCACCGACGAGACCCGCGTCGACTCGGTGCCCAACCTGGAGATCTTCACCGGCGAGGTGGAGGGCGCCGGCCACGCCGCCGCCAGCGGCCGCCTCGACGACATCCACCTGTTCTACCTCCGCTCGCGGGGCATCCCGGAGGACGAGGCCCGCCGCCTGGTCATCCGCGGCTACTTCCTCGAGCTGATCAACCGCATCCCGGTCGGTGAGCTGCGCGAGGGGATCATGGACAAGGTCGAGCGCAAGCTGGCCGAGCATGAGTGAGGGCACTCGCTGGGTGAAGGTCGCCGAGCTCGCCGAGATCCCCGAGGAGGGGGTCCTCGGCGTCGAGACCGACGACGAGACACCCATCGCGCTGGTCCGCTCCGAGGGTGAGGTGTTCGCCGTGCGGGACGTGTGCTCGCACGCCGAGGTCCGCCTCTCCGAGGGCGAGGTCGAGGACGGCACCATCGAGTGCTGGCTGCACGGCTCCTGCTTCGACCTGCGTTCGGGGGCGCCGATCAACCCGCCCGCGACCCAGCCGGTTTCCACCTATGACGTGAAGATCGACGGCGACGACGTACTCGTGTCGTTGGACGAGAAGAATTCCTGAGGCTTTGACATGACGAAGTTCGAAATCCGCGGTCTGCGTGCCGACGTTCTCATCGGTGAGAACGAGAGGCAGGAGATCCTCAAGGGCGTCGACCTGACCATCAACTCCGGTGAGACCCACGCCATCATGGGCCCCAACGGATCCGGCAAGTCCACCCTGGCCTACGCGATCGCCGGCCACCCGCGCTACGAGATCACCGAGGGCGAGGTGCTCATCGACGGGGAGAACATCCTCGACATGAGCGTGGACGAGCGCGCCCGCGCCGGCGTGTTCCTGGCCATGCAGTACCCGGTCGAGGTGCCCGGCGTCTCCATGTCCAACTTCCTGCGCAGCTCCGTCACGGCGGTGCGCGGCGAGGCCCCCAAGCTCCGGCAGTTCTCCAAGGAGCTCCAGGGCGCGATGAAGGACCTGTCCATCGACTCGGCCTTCGCCGCCCGCGGCGTCAACGAGGGCTTCTCCGGCGGCGAGAAGAAGCGCCACGAGATCCTCCAGCTGGAGCTGCTCAAGCCCAAGGTCGCGATCCTGGACGAGACCGACTCCGGCCTGGACGTCGACGCGCTCAAGGTCGTCTCCGAGGGAGTCAACCGCGCCAAGGCCAACGGTGAGATGGGCGTCATGCTCATCACGCACTACACCCGCATCCTCAACTACGTGAAGCCGGACTTCGTCCACGTCTTCGCCCAGGGCCGCATCGCCGAGTCCGGCGGGCCCGAGCTGGCCGACGTGCTGGAGGCCGACGGCTACGAGCGCTTCGTGAAGGTGGGCGCGTAACCCATGACGACAGTCCGCGAGTTCGGTCGGGCCGACGCCGGTCCGCTTGACGTCGCGGCGCTCCGGGAGGACTTCCCGATCCTCTCCCGGACCGTCCGCGACGGGCGTCCGCTGGTGTACCTCGACTCCGGGGCCACCTCGCAGAAGCCCCGCCAGGTGCTCGACGCCGAACGTGAGTTCTACGAACGCCACAACGCGGCGGTGCACCGTGGTGCGCACCAGCTCGCGGAGGAGGCGACCGACGCCTACGAGTCGGCCCGGGAGACCATCGCCCGCTTCATCGGCGGCGACGCCGGCGAGGTGGTGTTCACCAAGAACGCCACCGAGGCGATCAACCTGGTGGCGTACGCCATGGGCAACGCCGCCACCGCCGACGAGGGACTGCGCGGCTTCCAGGTGGGTCCCGGTGACGAGATCGTCGTCACCGAGATGGAGCACCACGCCAACCTGGTGCCGTGGCAGGAGCTCTGTCGGCGCACCGGCGCGACGCTGCGGTGGTTCCCGGTGACCGGGGAGGGCCGCCTCGACCTGTCCGGCATCGGCGAACTGGTCAACGAGCGCACCCGCGTGGTCGCGTTCACGCACCAGTCCAACGTGCTGGGCACCGTCAACCCGGTGGCGCCCGTCGTCGCCCGCGCCCGCGAGGTCGGCGCCCTGACGGTCCTGGACGCCTGCCAGTCGGTTCCGCACATGCCGGTGGACGTCACCGAGCTGGGCGTCGACTTCCTGGCGTTCTCCGGGCACAAGATGCTCGGACCCAACGGCATCGGCGTCCTGTGGGGCCGCCGGGAGCTGCTGGAGGCGATGCCGCCGTTCATCACCGGCGGATCGATGATCGGCGTCGTCCACATGGAGTACTCCACGTGGGCGGAGCCGCCGCAGCGGTTCGAGGCCGGCGTGCCGATGGCCCCCCAGGCCGTCGCCCTCGCCGCGGCCTGCGACTACCTGTCGAAGGTGGGCATGGACCGGGTCGCCGCGCACGAGCACGAACTCACCGAGTACGCGCTCGAGCGGGTGGGCGCGCTGGAGGGCGTGCGGATCATCGGTCCCACCGAGGCGGTCGACCGCGGCGGCGCGGTGTCGTTCGTCGTGGACGACATCCACCCGCACGACCTGGGCCAGGTGCTCGACGACCGGGGCGTGGAGGTCCGTGTGGGCCACCACTGCGCCTGGCCGCTGCACCGCACACTGGGGGTCCAGGCGACCACGCGCGCGTCCTTCTACCTCTACAACACGCTGGAGGACGTGGACGCGCTGGTGGGGGCCATCAGGGACGCCCAGGGGTTCTTCGGAACCCGGCCCTAGAACGAGGAACAGCCTGACCATGCAGCTGGACGCGATGTACCAGGAGATCATCCTGGACCACTATCGGAACCCGCACCACAAGGGGCTGCGGGATCCGCACGACGCGGAGGCCCACCACATCAACCCCACCTGTGGGGACGAGGTGACGCTCCGCGTGGCGCTGACCCCGGCCGAGGGCTCGGCCGGGCTCGACGAGAAGGCCGTCGTCAGCGACGTCTCCTACGAGGGGATGGGCTGCTCGATCAGCCAGGCCAGCACCTCGGTGCTGACCGACCTGCTGATCGGACGGACGGTCGCCGAGGGCATGACCACCCTGGACGCCTTCACGGAGCTGATGCAGTCCCGGGGCAAGGGTGAGCCCGACGAGGACGTCCTGGAGGACGCCGTGGCGTTCGCCGGGGTGTCCAAGTACCCCGCGCGCGTCAAGTGCGCCCTGTTGGGCTGGATGGCGTGGAAGGACGCGGTGTCGCAGTCCATGGAGAAGGAAGGCGTCTGATGAGCGAGAACGAGACGACAACGGCCGAGGCTGCCGAGGCCCCCGAGACCGCGCCCCTCTCCCCGGAGGCGGAGGCGCTGGCCGAGGAGATCGGCGAGGCGCTCAAGGACGTGATCGACCCCGAGCTGGGCGTGAACGTCGTCGACCTGGGCCTGCTGTACGGGGTGAGCGCCGACGACCAGGTCATCACCCTGGACATGACGCTGACCAGCGCGGCGTGCCCCCTGACGGACGTGATCGAGGACCAGGCCAACAGCGCCCTCGACGAGTTCGAGCGCGAGGTCAAGATCAACTGGGTCTGGATGCCGCCGTGGGGTCCGGACAAGATCACCGACGACGGGCGGGACCAGCTGCGCATGCTGGGCTTCAACGTCTGAGGCATCACGGATGACCGCGCGGCGGGCCGGGACCACGGGTCCCGGCCCGCCGCGTTCGTGTGTCGGGGACCGGTTCCCGCCGCGGCCGCCCTCCCCCGGGGGAGCCGAGGCGGCGAGGCCGCTCCTCAGGGGCCGCAGCGGTGGGGGAGGCCCGCCATGCCGTGGACCTCCGCCGCGACGTCGTGGGGGGTGTCCGCGGGCCTGCTGAAGGGGAGCCGGGCGTCGACGTCGCCCTCGGGGCCCTCGAAGCGGAGCGTGATCCCGTACCGGTCCACGCCCAGCGGCCGCGGTCGCCCGGGCGGCAGGGGTTCGGGGGAGCGCACGGCGATCGCGTGCAGGATGTCGGGGTGGTCCTCCTCCAGGTGGCGCAGCCACTCGCCCTCCCGGCGCCCGAAGGGGTCGGTGCGCGCGCGGACGAACTCGTCCGTGCGCAGGAGGTGGCAGCCGTCGGTGTCGGAGTGGACCACCAGGTAGGGCTCCAGGGCCACCATCGTCCGTCCGTGGCCGATGTCGAGCAGCCGTTCGTCGGGATCGTCGCGCAGGACGCGGAGGGCGCGCAGACGGGCCGTCGGGTGGTCCAGCCGGGTGAGGGTGCCGCTGATCCACAGGAGGGAGCGTGTGCGGTCGCGCAGGGGCACAGGGGCCGTGTCGGTGAACTCGACCGTGGCGGCTGTGGTGTGGCGGCCGATCCGCTCCAGGAGGAGGTGGCGGTCGGGGACCAGCAGGCTCACGGAACCGTTGGGGTGGATGTGGCAGGCGGGTTCGTCGAGGTGCACGGCGTGGTCCCGGGTCGTCACGGTCACGGGGTTGGGACGGCCCAGGACCGACCGCGCGCGTTCGGCGGGCGGGGGAGCCAGGTGCTGGTACGTGGACAGGGGAACCACCTCGATTCTCACTTAGGTGAGGCTAACCTACATGGTTCGCCCCCTGGTGGGACACCCCCGGGCGCGCCTTTTCGCGGAGAGGCGGGCGCACGACGGAAGCCGCCCCGGGACGGCGGTCCCGGGGCGGCGAGGGTCGAAGGGGCTGCAGGAGCCCCCGGAAGGGGTCAGTGCGCGGCGAACAGCCCCGAGCGCAGCTCCCCGGCGATGTCGTTGTCACCGCGCAGGTTCAGCAGGTCGATGAGCGACTGCGGGTCGGCGAGCGCGTCGTCGTCGTGGTCGGTGATACGGCGCGACAGGATCTTGAGGGCCTCGTCGGTGGAGGCGGGCGCCGTGTACCCGCTCAGGTGCAGCGCCCGGGCCGCGGGCGTGTACCCGCTCAGGTCCGTGGCGGGCAGCTTGCGCGCGTCCAGGCGGTCGCCCGCCACGGTGATGAACATGCGGTCGCCGGGCTGGGCGGCCTGGCGGCGCAGCAGCGGCCGCAGCGAGTCGAACGCGGGCTGGTCCCTCCAGACGAGGACCAGCAGGTCCGCGCCGGGGGCGGTCAGGCACAGCAGACGGCCCGGCTGGAGCCCCAGGTGCGTGGCGTAGCCGTTGGGGACGGCCACGGGGGCGCCGTTGAGGTGGTCGGCGGTGATGTCGATGCGGTGCCACCAGCGCCCGTCCGGGGCGCGGAAGCACCGGGCGGCCATCGCCGGGTCGCTCGCGCCGGGGCGCGCCGCGGGGGCGTGCGAGGCGAGGACCGGCTGGAGGGCGGGGCCCGGGCCCCCGTGCGGGTGCCCGAGGAGTACGGGCCGGTGGGGTTCGAGGCCTGTGGGGACGAACACCGCGCCCGCCTGGTCGTGGACGGTCCTCTGCCGGTGCTCCGGAAGAGCGGCGACGGGCTCGGGCTGCGCCGGGGCCCCGGGCCCCTCGACGCGCCGCCGGATCGGCAGCCCGTTCTCGGTGGTGGCGCCCGAGTCCTCCGGGGCGATGTGCCCCGGGTGGCTGGTGGGAGCCTCCATCGGGACCGAGGCGTCGACGAACACGTGCCCGTCCTTCAGGCTCACCCCGGGGGTGCTCAGCAGCCAGGCCCGGAGCTCCTGCTGGCGGATGCCGATACGGCCGAGCCGCAGGCCGGCCTCGGTCATGTCGGGGGCGTCGCCCAGGAGCTCGCGGGTCTGCCAGCGCAGGCGGTTGGGGTCGTCGGCGATGAGCCAGCCGTTGTGCATGCGGCGGTCGGTGAACAGGGTGATGATGACCCGCCACAGGGGCGTGTTGAGGGTGGGCACGTCCACCGGGTGGTCGGGGTGCGCGTTGATCAGCCGGTCGATGGTGGTCGCGGACCCCAGCTGGTCGGACAGCTCGCGCATGTGCTTGGTGACCGCCGCGCCCTCGGGCGAGTTGAGCCAGCGCAGCAGGCGCTCCTCCACCTTGCGCTGGGCGCCGCGGATCTCGGTGACGTCCACCGCGATCTGCTCGGAGAGCACGCGGATGCTGATGGGGTCGGTGGCGAAGAGGCGCTCGGCGGCGACCGTCCGCTCCAGGTCGGGCCAGGAGCGGAACATCTCCTCGACCAGGTCCACCAGGGGGTGCTGGCCCAGGGCGGGGGCCGGGGGGCGCTCCTCGACGTGGTCGGGCCGCATGGCCTTGGGCGGGCCGAAGCTGGGCCGGCGCAGCGTGCGGCCGGGGCCCACCAGCGAACTGCGGAACTGGGAGCGCAGGTCGCCCGGGGCGCCCTCGCGCCCGGCGTCGGCGGCCTCGGCGCCCGGCGCGGGACCGGGGAGCATCGCGGCGGAGCTCACCATGCCGGTGGGCGCGGCGCCGCCGTGCCCGTTGACGGGCGCCTCCTCCGTGAAGGGGGCTTCGGCCCCCTCGCGCTCCTCGCGCTGGGCCCGCAGGGCGCGCAGGGTCCGGATGGCGCGGGTGGCGGGTGTCTGCGGCGGCGTCGAGCCGTGGCCGGCGGACTCCGAGGCGTCGGCCGCGCCGTCGGCGCCCGTGGCCGCGCTCAGGTACTCCAGGGCGCTGCGCACGTGGTCCGGCACCGTGTCGGGGATCCAGTGCGCGATGGTGCGCACGGCCTCCAGCATCAGGGCCGGCGAGGGGGTCGGGCCGCCGGGCAGCTCGCAGCAGGGCTGGAGCGCACGCCAGGCGACGGTGCTCACGACGTCGAGGACCCCGCATCCGGAGAGCGGCCACTCGCCGATCTCCTGGGGCGCGGTGGAGATGAGGCGGTCCCAGTCGCCCGCGGCGGCGGTGACGGCGCCGCGTACCGGCTCGGACAGGTCCGCGCAGCTCACCTGCTGGGTCCGCAGGCTCGGCAGGAACTCGGAGAGGGGCACGTGCCCCCACTGCTCGACCGCGAGGCGCGCGATGCCGTGGGCCAGCCACGGGGGGCCCGCGATGTCCAGGACGCGCGCGACCGGGAGCGAGTGCCACCAGCCGTCGATCAGCCGGTCATGGTGGAGAAGGGGTGCCACGTCCGGCGACCTCGACCACCGCAGGGCGGGAGCGAGGTCGACGAGGCAGATCGGAGAGACGGCGTTCATCCGCTGGGGACCTCGACCTCCTGGTGTCTGCACGTGAATTGGGGAGGAACCGCACGGGCCTTCGGTTCGATGCACCACAGTACGCGCCCTTCACCCGGACGGGGGCCGGACCGCGAACCGGTCCGGTGCTTCGCGGGTGGGCACGGCGAGCCGGGGGACAGGGGTGCCGTGAGCACTTCCCCGAGATCGTACGTGCCCCGGAGCCGCATGGGTACCCCCAGGTCGGCCCGGTCCGCGGCGACCCCGCCGTGACCGCGCCGTGTGATGACCGTGACAAGGGGGATCGGCGTCCGCGGAACCCGATACCGTGTGAGCTAGCTCATAGGGGGCATGCGGCTCATATCGAACCGAGCAGTCGTTGTTATTCACTGTGCCGTCATATGCGCGCCCTCTCCGCGAAACAGGGGCGCGCGGCCGCCCGGGGAGAGGGGACCACCCGGAGCGGGCCGGCGGGCCCCCGGGTCAGGCGTTCCGACGCCGGTCGTGGGTATGCTGGTCGGGCACTGTCCTCGCCCGAACGACCTTCGGCCGGGTGGCCGCGCTCCGCGGCCGACCAGGGGTCGACGGTGTTCGGACCCGGGTCGGCGGTACACCGCGGCCCGTACCAGGATTCCGTTCCCGCGCACCCTCGGCGCTTCGTAGGCGTGGGACGGTCGAGCCGGATGATTGGTTGACGTGACAGACCTTGAGACGAATCCCCCAGCGGCCGCTCGCGCGAGCAGACCGGACGTCATCCGGTCGTTCGTGGCGATCGGCGACAGCATCACCGAGGGGATGGAAGACGACAGCGGCCCCAACGGCGAGTACCGCGGATTCGCGGACCGTCTCGCGGAGCACCTCGGCACGATCTCCCCGGACTTCCGGTACGCCAACCTGGGTGTGCGTGGCCGGCGCATGCGCCACATCTTCGGCGAGCAGCTCGACCAGACGCTGGACTGGAAGCCCGACCTGGTGACCGTCCTCGCGGGCGGCAACGACGTCCTGCGCCCCGGCGGCGACCTCGACCAGCTGGCCGAGCACTTCGAGTGGGGCATCCGCCGCCTGCGCGACGCCGGGATCCGCGTGGTGATCCTGTCCGGGCACGACACCGGCTGGATCCCCGTGCTGCGCTACTACCGCGGCCGCATCGCGGTCTTCAGCATGCACATGCGCGCCGTCGCCGAGCGCACCGGCACCGAGATCGTCGACCTGTGGGCGCTCAACGCCCTCACCGACTCCCGCGCCTGGAGCGACGACCGCCTGCACCTCAACGGGGCCGGCCACCAGATCGTCGCCGCCCGCATCGCCGACCTCCTCGGCTTCCCCATGGGGCCGCGCGAGTCCTGGACCGACCCGTGGAGCACACCGCCCCAGCAGCTGCCCCGCATCCTGCGCCGCCGGGAGAACCGCCGCTGGGCCCGCCAGTACGGGGTGCCGTGGCTGCGGCGCCGCCTCATGGGCCGCTCCTCCGGGGACGGCCGCCTGCCCAAGCGACCGGAGCTGGAGTACCTGCACGACGAGGCCACCCGCGCCCGGATCGCCCTGGCGATGGAGGAGGCCGGGGTCCTGGAGTCGGACTACGACGCGTACGCCGCGGGCGACGGCGCCGCTCCCACCAGCAGCCCCTCGGGCACCAAGGGCCCGGACCCCGTGGACTGAGCCGCCGCGAGGCCCCGGCGGGCCCCGCACCCGGGTGGTGCGGGGCCCGCCGTTCCTTCCGGCCGGGGTCCCGGCCCGCGGCCGGGAGCGGGCCCGCCCGTTTCCGCCGGTCCGGCGCCCGGGCGCGCTGCGGGTACGGAGCGGCGGGGGCGCACCCCGGGCGCCCGCGTCAGCTCCGTGAGAGGGACTGGATGAGGTCGCTGATGTGTACCACGCCCAGGCACTGCCCGTAGGAGTTGGTCGCGACCAGGTCGTCGTAGACACGGTCGGTGTCCTGGCCCGCCACGCGCAGCGCCGCCAGGGCGGTCATCCACGCGGGGATCGTGCGCGGCGACTCCGCCAGCCGCAGCGCCGGGCGCTTGGCGTGCAGCGCGTGCCCGTACCGGCCCGTCACCGACAGCAGGAACCGGGTGCGGTCGATCACCCCGACGGGCCGCTCCCGGTGGTCGATGAGGATGACGCTGTTCAGCGCCGGGTCGCCCGTGAACGCCTCCAGCACCTGCTCGGTGGTGGTGTCGGAGTCGAAGCCCACCGGGGGGAGCATGAACTCGGTGACCCGCGGCCCCGCGTCCTCCTCCCGCCCCTGGGACGCCGTCGGCTCGGGCACGGGGGTCACGCGCTCCCCGGGCCGCCACGTCCTGTCGGCGAAGAACTCCCCCGTCCCCACCCGTATCCCGCACGCGCGCAACCGCAGCACGTCCTCGGCCGTCCCCACGCCGGAGGCCATCGCGTACACGCCGCTGCCCCGGCCGATCCGGGCGAGGCCCTCGACGACCGTCGCGTGCCTCTGGTCGGTCGCCACCCCCGAGACGATCTCCGGGTCGATCCGCATCAGGAAGGGGGCGGCCTCGACCACGAGGTCGGGCCGCACCATCGACGTGCCGAAGCCGCACCGGAACCCCGCCGCCCTCAGGCGCGACACCCCCGGCGAGACCACCGACCGCGGCAGGTCGGCCAGGTCCGTGCCGAGCAGGAAGGTGATGTCGCGCGGGCGCCGGCCCGCGCGCCGCATACGGCTCTCCACCAGGGCCACGAACCCCTCCCCGGCGGTCAGGATCCTCGCGGGCAGGGGGAGGACGAGCGGCAGCAGGCTCTCGGTCCCGGCCGCCTCCGCGACGAGGTCCAGCACCCAGTCGGCCACGGCCGTCCCCTCGTGGACGCCCATCTCCGCGTTCGGAGGGCCCCCGGGGACGGCGGGGTGCGGTGCGGGCGGTGCGGCGACGACCTCCACCGCGACGACCGCGCCCGAGTCCAGGTCCACGACGGGCCGGTAGCCGGGGGAGCGGGACGGGCGGGGCGCGCCGGGGGGACCGGCGACGCCGGGGGAACGCCGGGGGCCCGCACCTGGTCCCGACGGGTGCGCCTCTGACGTGTGGTGGGGATGCAGGGCAGACACATACTCATGGTGACCCCGATCAGGGCGCACATGAAGACCTGTTCGCGGCTGTTCAGCTCAGCTTCACGACCTGTTCGGCGCGGCGCGCGCACGGTCGCGGAGGCGCGACCGACCGTGGCCGCTAAAAGCCCCTGACCTGGTTCGGGTCCGCGGACCGGAGCGGGGACGACGTGTCCCGGACAGCGCTCGGCCGGCGCCGCGCGTGTGCGCGGCGCCGGCCGGGTCGGGCGCGGGGGTCAGGCGCGGCGGAACACCAGGGCGATGTTGTGGCCGCCGAACCCGAAGGACTCGTTGACGGCCGCGACGTCGCCGCCGGGCATGTCCCGGGGCTTGTCGCGGACGATGTCCACGACCACGTCCGGGTCGAGCTCCTCGATGTTGATGGTCGGCGGGATACGGCCGTCGTGCAGTGCCAGGATGGTCGCGATCGACTCCACCGCGCCCGCGCCGCCCAGCAGGTGGCCGGTCATGGACTTGGTGGAGGTCACCGAGACCCGGTCGGCGGCGGAGTCGCCCAGGGCCGAGCGGATCGCGCGGGTCTCGCCGACGTCTCCGGCGGGCGTGGACGTGGCGTGGGCGTTGACGTGCACGACGTCGTCGGGCACGAGGCCGGCGTCGTCCAGGGCCTGGGTGATGGCGCGGGCCTGGCCGGCGCCCTCGGGGTCGGGCTGGACGATGTCGTAGGCGTCGTTGGTGTAGCCGACGCCGGAGGCGTGCGCGTAGACGCGGGCGCCCCGGCGGGCGGCGTGCTCGGCGGACTCCAGCACCAGGATGCCCGCGCCCTCGCCCATGACGAAGCCGTCACGGTTCTTGTCCCAGGGGCGGGAGGCCGTCTGGGGGTCGTCGTTGCGCGTGGACAGGGCCCGCATGGACGCGAACGAGGCGATGTTCAGCGGGTGGATCGCGGCCTCGGTGCCGCCGGCGATGACGATGTCGGCGCGGCCGGAGCGGATCATGTCCACACCGTTGGCGATGGCCTCGGCACTGGAGGCGCAGGCGCTCACCGGCACGTGGGACCCGGCCCGCGCGGTGTACTCCAGGCTGATCGCGGCGGCGGGGCTGTTGGGCATGAGCATGGGCACGGTGAACGGGGAGACCCGCTTCCAGCCCTTCTCACGGAAGATGTCGTACTGCTCGAGGATGGTGAGGATGCCGCCGATGCCGCTGGAGACGACGACGCCGAGGCGGATCGGGTCGACCTCGGGCGACCCGGCGTCCTCCCAGGCCTCCTTCGCGGCGATCAGCGCGAACTGCTGGGTGCGGTCCAGGCGCCGCATGCGCGGCCTGGGCAGCTTCTCGGAGGGTTCCTGCGCGATCTGCCCGGCGAAGTGCACCGGGAGCTTCTCGTGCCACTCCTCAGGAAGGGTGGAGATTCCGGAGCGGCCGTCGAGGAGCGCGGACCATGTGGTCGCGACGTCACCCCCGAGGGGGGTGGTGGCGCCGAGGCCGGTGACGACGACATCGGTCTTTGACATGATCCGTTCGCCCTTCTCGTGGGACTTTCCCGGCCGCGGGGCCGGGAGGCGTTGGCGGATGTACCTGGGGAGACCACGGGTGGTGGCCTGTGGGGGCGCCGGGGTCAGGGGTGGGACCCGGCGCCCCGAGCACGCTACTTCTGGATGAAGTTGATGACGTCCTGGACCGTCTTGAGGTCCTTGAGCTGGTCGTCCGGGATCTCCACGCCGAACTTGTCCTGGGCGGCGATGGCGATCTCCACCATGGACAGCGAGTCGATGTCGAGGTCGTCCACGAAGCTCTTCTCCGGGGTGACCTCGGCGGGCTCGGTGCCGACGATCTCCTCGACGATCTCGCCGAGGCCGGTCAGGATCTCCTGCTCGCTGTGAGCCGCCATGTCGTTATCTCCTTGGTTGGTGTATCGGTGTCGGTTCATGGACACCGCGCGTGCCGGGGTTCTGCGAACCCGGATCGCGCGGTGGTGCCGCGGGCTCGGGCGGTGTTCAGGGGATGCGGATCACCTGTGCGGCGTACACCAGCCCCGCGCCGAAGCCCAGGGTGAGGACGATGCTCCCCGACGGCAGCTCCCCGCGCCCGATCATGCGCGAGAGCGCGAGAGGGATGGACGCGGAGGAGGTGTTGCCAGCGGTGACGATATCGCGCGCCACGAGTGCCTGGGGAGCGCCCAGCTTCTTGGCGATGGACTCCACGATCCGCAGATTGGCCTGGTGCGGGACGAACGCGGTCAGCTCCGAGGGCTCCACACCGGCCCTTTCCAGGGCCTCCAGGGCGACCTGGTAGAGCTCGGTGGTCGTCCAGCGGAAGACCGCCTGGCCCTCCTGGTAGAGGTACTTGCCGTCGCGCAGGTGGATCTTGTCGGCGCGCTCGCCGGAGGAGCCCCAGACCACGGGGCCCACGCCCTGCTCCTCGGACGCCGAGACGATCGCCGCGCCCGCGCCGTCGGCGAAGATCACACAGGTGGAGCGGTCCTCCCAGTCGACCCAGTCGCTGAGCTTCTCGGAGCCGATCACCAGGACGTTGCGGGAGCTGCCCCCGCGGACCATGTCCGCGGCGACGCCCAGCGCGTAGCAGAAGCCCGCGCAGGCCGCGTTGAGGTCGAAGGCGCCCGGGGCGGTGATGCCCAGCTTCGCGGCGACGGTGGCCGCGGTGTTGGGGATCTGGTCCTGCACGGTGCAGGTCGCCACGATGACGAGGTCGATGTCCTCGGGGGAGAGCCCGCTGGCGGCGAGGGCCTTGCCGCCGGCCGCCACGGCCATGCTCGCCACGGTGTCCTCGGGACCGGCGATGCGCCGCTCCCTGATGCCCACGCGGCTCTGGATCCACTCGTCGGTCGTGTCGACGCGGGACTCGAGGTCGGCGTTGGTGAGGACCTGGGACGGCTGGTACTCGCCGAGGGCGACGACGGACGCGCCTCCGGGGGAGTTCGGGGAGCTGAACATGGTTAGCCTTCCTGGTCGGTGCCCGAGGGGGAGAGAACCCCCGCGTGCTCCTTGATGAGGGCACCGGCGCGGTCGAGGTCGTCGGGGGTCTTCACCGCGAGGAGCTCCACACCGCGCAGCGCGCGCTTGGCCAGACCGGTCAGCGTGCCCGCGGGGGTGAGCTCGATCAGGGCGGTCACCCCGAGGTCGGCCAGGGTCCGGGTGCAGGAGTCCCAGCGCACCGGCGAGGAGATCTGCGAGACGAGGCGTTCGAGGTACTCCGCGCCGCTGTCCACGACGGCGCCGTCGGCGTTGGACAGGAGGCGGACCGTGGGGTCGGACGGCGACAGGGCGGCGGCCGTCGCGCGGACCCGCTCCACCGCCGGGGCCATGTGCTCGGTGTGGAAGGCGCCCGCGACGGCCAGGGGCCGGAGCCGGGCCCGCGCGGGCGGGTTCCCGGCGAGGGCCGCGAGCTGCTCCGTGGTCCCGGCGGCCACGATCTGGCCGGAGCCGTTGTCGTTGGCCGGGGTCAGGCCCGCGGCGGCCAGGGCCGCGAGGACCTCGTCGCGGTCCCCGCCGAGCACGGCGGTCATCCCCGTCCCGGTGCGGGCGGCGGCGTCGGCCATGCCCCGGCCGCGCTCGGCGACCAGCGCCATGGCGTCCTTGGGGGAGAGCACGCCGGCGATCGCGGCGGCGGTGAACTCACCGACGCTGTGGCCCGCGACGGCGTCCACGAGGGAGGCCTCCGCGGGCAGCGCGGGCGAGGGGGCGGAGAGCGGGGAGAGCATGGCGGAGGCCGCGACGAGGCCGGCGCCGACCAGCAGGGGCTGGGCGACGGCGGTGTCGCGGATCTCCTCCGCGTCCGCTGTGGTGCCGTAGCGGGCCAGGTCGAGTCCGGACACCTCGGACCACGCGGCGAACTGCTCGGCGACGCCGGGGAGTTCGAGCCACGGGGAGAGGAAACCGGGAACCTGGGCGCCTTGGCCGGGAGCAACGATTACGAGCACGACATCAACCTTGCCCTGTAGGAGATCACCAGTCGGATGGGGAGGAACACGAACTTCGGCCGGGGCGTTTGTAGGTACTCCACAAAAGGAGGCCTGACATGGACCCGCCCGGCCGAAACCAGTGTGGGGGATCACCCCCGACGGTACGCGCTGTTCCGCACCGACCACGGAGCGGGTGCGCGGAGGGGACGGAAGCGCCCCGGCGCGGGGCGGCCCTCCGGTCGGGTCCCCCGGGGGTGCGAACCTAGAGGTGTGAACACCGAACCCCACCCGCCCCGGGACGACGAGGGCAGCACCGGTCCGGCGGACGCCGCCGCCGTCGACGGCGACACCGATCCGGTCGCGGAGGAACAGGAGCGCGTGCGCGCCGAGACCGTGCGCCGCCTGGAGCGCTCCATGGGAGCCCTCGGAACGGCCGCCGTCTCCCGCATGGAGCAGCGGCTCGGATGGTTCCGCCGCATGTCCGCCCAGGACCGCTCCTGGATCGGGCTCGTCGCCCAGTCCGGCGTGGCCGCCTTCGTGGACTGGTTCCGCAACCCCGTCCGGGGACGTCCCGCCATCACCGTCGAGGTCTTCGGCACCGCTCCGCGCGAGCTCACCCGCTCGGTCTCCCTCCAGCAGACCGTCGACATGATCCGCGTGGTCATCGACGTGGTCGAGGGACAGGTCGACGAGCTGGCCGCCCCCGGCGGCGCCCAGCAGCTGCGCGAGGCGGTGCTCCGGTACACCAGGGAGGTGGCCTTCAGCTCCGCGAAGGTGTACGCGCGCGCCGCCGAGGCACGCGGGGCGTGGGACGCCCGCCTGGAGGCCCTGATCGTCGACGCGCTCCTGCACGGCGACCACGAGGACGGCCTCCAGACCTGGGGGTCGGCGCTGAGCTGGTCGCACACCCCCGTGATCGCGGTGGCCGGGGAGACCGGCGGGGAGGACCCCGGCAAGATCCTGGACGACCTGCGTGCGGCCGCGCGCCGCTTCGGGCACGACGTGCTGGCGGGCGCCCAGGGGAGGCGCGTCGTGGTGGTGGTCGGCGTGGGCGACCGCTACCCGGAGGAGGACCTCCCGGCGGCCGCGGCCGAACCCCTGGCCGGGCTCTTCGGACCCGGCCCCGTGGTGGTCGGGCCCGCCGTCGCGGACCTGCGCGCGGCGGGGGCGTCGGCGCGCGCGGCGGTCAGCGGACTGCGCGCCGCAGTGGCCTGGCCGGACGCGCCGCGCCCCGTGCTCGCCGACGACCTCCTGCCCGAGCGGGCCCTCCAGGGGGACACCGAGGCCCGCGGCCAGCTGGTGGAGGAGGTCTACGTCCCCCTCCTGGGGGCCGGTTCGCCGCTGCTGGACACCCTGTCGGTCTACCTGGAGCACGCCTCCTCGCTGGAGGCCACCGCGCGGATGCTCTTCGTCCACCCCAACACCGTCCGCTACCGGCTCAGCAGGATCGCCGAGCTCACCGGCCGCACCCCCTCCGACGGCCGAGGGTCGTTCGTCCTGCGGGTGGCGGTCGCCCTGGGGCGGCTGGCGCAGACGCACGAGGGGTGAGGCGCGGCGCGGAGTGGCCGACACCACACCGGGGAGGTTGTCCGGAACCAGCCACGGAGGTGACCGGAAGGCCTGGGGGACGTAATCTGATCGTTGCCTGTCATATCTACCGACTTATGGAAGTTTCACCTGGGTCGGGTATGTCTGTGACTGCCCGTGTGCGCCCGGGGACTACATGAAAAGGGATAGCTTTGTGATGGGCAGGCTGCTGGCGGGACCCATGAGGTTAAGGACACCCTCGGGCGATGGTCCCCGCACCGCTCCGTCGCGACGTTCTTGGGGGGTCAACGCTGTGGTCGAGCGACCGAGGAAAAGGTCCCGGTTCTTCCGTTCGGTGATCGATTTCGTTCTCCAGCCCACGCAGGAGGGCGAGCTGCGCAGGCGGGTGCTGTTCTGGCTCCCCGCGCCACTGCCGGTCCTGGGCGTGGTGTACCTCATGGTCGGCGGTGCGCTCTCCGCCGCGGGGTGGACGATACTGCTGGCCGCGAGCGTCGGCGTGGGCACACTGCTGCTGGCGCTCATCGTCCAGCCCACGCCCCTGCCCGAGGGGCTGGTTCCACAGGTCTCCGCGCGCCGCTCGCTGCACCGCTTCCGCCAGTTCACCGGTCTGCGGATCGCCCTGGCGCTGGTGCCCGTCGCGATCGGCGCCGCCGCGTCCGTCGTGGGCGGGGGCATGTACCCGCTGCTGGCCTCGCTCCTGCTGGCCTGGCCCCAGCTCCTGCTGGCCATGCCGACCTTCTTCACGATCACCAGGGCACGCAGGGCCATGGAGGCGTGGGGCACCACCGCCTACCTGTGGCACGCCCTGTCGCGCCCGGCCAAGGTGACCTGGCCGATCGTCACCCCGCTGGTCAACTCCTGGAAGGCGGCGCGGGTCGAGCGCTCCCGGGAGTCGATGCGCCAGAAGCTGGAGGAGAGGGCCTGGAAGAAGGCCGTGCGCGAGGAGAGCTCCGGGGCGCCCGACGGCGCCGCGCCCGCCGCCTCCGCCGACGAGCGCACCCGGCCGATCCGTCCGCTGGACACCCCGTCCGACGAGCGCACCGACGTCCTCCCGCACCTGGGCTCCCCCCCGCACGGGAGCGAGGAGCCCACGGACGTCCTCCCCCACCTGGAGGCGCAGCGCACCGGGCGGGAGAAGCCGACCGACGTCCTTCCCCACCTCCCGTCCGGGCAGGAGGTGGAGCCGACGCGTCAGCTCCCGCACCTGGGCGGCGCCGGAACGGGTGAGGAGGGCTCCGAGCCGGGGCCGGGCAGCGGCGCCGCGGCCGACGGCGACCCCGACCCCGACGCCCCCGCGGGACCGCGCTCCAGCGTGCACCGGGCCGCCCGGCAGTTCTTCGAACAGGGCGGCGGGGCCCTCGGGATCGCGGTCCGCCGCTCCCGCCGCGCCGCCCCCTCCACCCGCCGCCCGCACTCGAACAAGCCCTGACACCCGCCGGGGGCGCGGGCACGGAGCCCGCGCCCCCGGCGCCGTGCGGGACGACGCCCCGGGCGGCCCCGCCCGGGAAGGGGCGGCCTCAGACCCTCATACGCCGGTGCACGCCGGGCAGCGCGTCGATGCCCCCCTCGGAGGCGTGGTACCAGAGGGCCTCGGCGTGACGGCCCTCGAAGACCACCTCGCCGATGGTGTTGCCCGCGTAGGTCTTGCCGTCCAGCTTCCAGGACAGGTCGATCCCCGGGACCCGGGCCAGCCGCGTCAGCACCCTGCCGACCACGTGGACGGCGCGGCTCGCCGTCAGGCGCACGATCCGGCGGGTCCCGGCGGAGAGCTGGTTGCACAGGGGCGAGGACACGAGCTGGGTGACCCTGGTCCCGCCCTCGGCGACATGCCGGTGGCGGACGGGGGCCGCGTAGGAGAAGTGCACGTCGCCGCTCAGGAACAGCACGGTCGCGGGGGCGGGACCCCGCTCGCCCCGGGCCGCCGCGCCGACGGCGTCGCCCAGGCGGCGCATCGAGTACTGGAAGGCTCCCCAGTGCTCCAGGTCCATCGCCTGCCGCAGCCGCTCGCCGAGGGGGCGCGGCCACTCGCCCCAGGCGCCGGCGCACACCGCCTCGTTCCATGCCTCCAGGTGGTGCACCGCGGAGGGCAGCACGACCGGGACGGTCGAGGCGACCACCACGTGGTCGGGGCCCCCGGCCAGGTTCTCGTCCAGCCACTCGTGCCCCTCCGCGCCGAGGATCGACCGCGACCCCTCGTGGACGGCGTCCTCCCCGAGCGCGCGGGAGCATCGGGTGTCCGCCATCAGCACCCGTACGGAGCCCACGTCGTAGCGGTGGCTCCACCGGTAGGAGGACGGTTCGTCGTGCGCCAGCAGGGCGAACCCGTCGACCGCGTCGGCGGCGTCCCCGCGCGCGTCGCGGACGCGGGCCCAGAGCGGGTCCTTGGACCGGGCTTCCGCGGACAGGTTGCCCAGGTGCTGGTAGACCCAGTAGGCCCCCAGCCCGCTGGTGATCCGCCTGCGCCACCACGGGCGGCCGTCCATGGCGCCGCGCCACGCCTCCGAGGTGTTCCAGTCGTCGCGGATGTCGTGGTCGTCGAAGATCATCAGCGTCGGCACGGTGGACAGCAGCCACCGCACGGGGGGATCGGTCCACGCCTGCCGGTACAGCTCGGCGTACTCGCCGTAGTGGACGACCTCGTCCCCCGGGGCCCCGTCGGGAACGTCCGGCCCGCGCACCGACGCCAGGAAGGAGCGCATCGGCTCCTCCAGCTCGTCGGCGTACACCTGGTCGCCGATGAGGAGGAGGACGAGGTTGCCGTCGACCTCCTCGCGGGCCAGTCGCCGGGCGGTGGCGCGGAGCATGTCCGGGCCGTACCGCACGACCCCCTCGGGGGTGTCGCCCGTCGGCCTGCGGCACGAGCCGTACAGCAGCCGCGTGGGCCCCTCCGGGGCCGTCGTGCGCAGGACGCTGGGCGGAAAGGGGCTGTCCGGCTCGGGCCACACCCGGTCCTCGCCCAGGAAGACCTCGTAGGGCAGGGCCGCGCCCTCCGGGAGCCCGGTGATTTCGCACACGGCGTAGTGGTGCCCGTGCACGGTGAAGGTCTCCGAGGCGGCCGTCACGGCTCCGTCGACCCGGATCCGCACGGTGCAGGGGGTGTCGGTCTCCACCCACACCGTCGCCGTGGTCGGTCCCGCGTGACGCAGCAGTGGGCCCAAACGTAAAGAAGCAGTCACCGTTTGCCCTCCTTTGGACCAGGTTCGCACATGTGGCGGACGAGTATGACGTGCGCCGACCTGCGCAGTTGAGCACGGGTGCCACCGGGATGGTTGCACGAGGGCCGCACCTGCGCGAAGGTGGCGCTATGCGGACACAGATCCTTGAGCTGCACACCGGTGGATCGGAGAGCATCACCGACATCACGCGGGAGTGCGGTGACTTCGTCGCCGAGACCGGAGGCGACGGACTGCTCAACGTGTTCGTCCCGCACGCGACGGCGGGCGTGGCGATCATCGAACTCGGTGCGGGGTCCGACGACGACCTCCTCGCCTCCCTGGACGACCTGCTGCCGGCCGACGACCGGTGGCGGCACAAGCACGGCTCCCGGGGCCACGGGAGATCACACGTGATGCCCGCGTTCATCGCGCCCCAGACCACCGTTCCGGTGCTCTCGGGCCGCCTCGAACTGGGAACATGGCAGTCGATCGCCGTTGTCGACCTGAACGTGGACAACCCGGACCGCCTGGTCCGGCTGTCCTACCTCTCGTCCTCATGATTCCCGCCGCGGGTGACCGGGACCGGGACGGGGTTTGGGAGCGCGTTGACGGAACATGCCACTAGCGTGTGAACTAGGCCATCAGCGATGGTTACGGACCCACGTGACGGGCCGCGAATTGGCCCGGCATCGTTGTGACAACTGCCCAGTGCAGGCAAGATTGAGAAAAACCATCTGTGGAGGAGAACTTTCGTGAGCGCGACCGCGGGCCAGGCACAGAGCGAACGTGGCTTGGCTGACCGACTCGGATTCAAGCCGGGTCAGGTGGTGCAGGAATTCGGCTTCGACGACGACGTCGACGAGGGCCTGCGCGCATCCATCACCGAACTCACCGGTGAGGAGCTGGTCGACGAGGACTTCGACGGAGACGTCGACGCGGCACTGCTGTGGTGGCGGTCCGACGAGGAGGAGGACCTCACCGACGCGCTGATGGACACGGTGACCACCATCGCCGACGGCGGGACCATCCTGGTGCTGACCCCGAAGGCGGGACGTGAGCTCCACGTGTCCCCGAACGACGTCGCGGAGGCCGCTTCGACGTCGGGCCTGTCCCAGACGAGCGCGGTCAGCATCGGCGCCGACTGGTCGGGTACGCGCCTGGTCGTTCCCAAGCGGTGACGTCCACCACCCGTACCGGGTGAGGCATCCGGTGCCGCGCGTCCCAGAGGCGGGCGCGCGGCGCTGAGGGGCGTCCGTCAGCAGACGGCCGCCGTCCCCGGCCCGAGCGCCGCCGAACACGAACTCGACCATGAGCGATCCCATCACCGCGGGCGCGGTCGCGCCCGACTTCACCCTCCAGGACCAGTACGGGCGCGACACGGCCCTGGCCGACCTGCGCGGCCGGCCCGTGCTCGTGGTCTTCTACCCGCTGGCGTTCTCCGGCGTGTGCTCGGGGGAGCTCGCCGACCTGAGCCAACGCCACTCCGAGTTCGAGGAGCTGGGAGCCGAGGTCCTGGCGGTGTCGGTGGACTCGGTGTTCGCCCTGCGCACCTGGTCCGACCGCGAGGGGTTCCCGTTCGCGCTGCTGTCGGACTTCTGGCCGCACGGCGGCGTCGCCGAGGCCTACGGGGTCCTCGACCCCCGGCGCGGGGTCGCCCGGCGGGGCACCTTCCTGGTCGGCGCCGACGGCGTCGTCCGCTGGTCGACGGTCTCCCCGGCCTCCCGGCCGCGCGACACCGGCGAGTACCTGGCGCGGTTGCGGGAGCACGCCGGAGCCTGAGGCGCGGCGGCCACCGCGAACCGGTATGATCTCGTGCGACGCACGGGCGCGTAGCTCAGTTGGTTAGAGCAATTGCCTTACAAGCAATAGGTCAGGGGTTCGAGTCCCTTCGCGCCCACGGACTCAGGACGACCCTGCTCGGGGGCCTTCGGCCGCCTCGCCGGGTCGTCCTTCGTGTCTCCCGGGGAGGAGCCCCCCGAACCCCCCGAGGTACCCCCCTCTGGTCGGGGTCGCGCTGATCGGTGAGGTGGGCGGGACACTCTCTCACAACGCGGGGCTTCGCCCCGGGGGTTGTAGTTGGGTTGCCCAGGGTCCACTCCACTCGGGAACGACCCTGCCTGGTCCCGTGTGAACGGGACGCCCTCACGGCTAAGGCCGTGAGGGCGTCGTGCGACGTCTAACGAGTGTTGGCCTCGCGCACCCGGCGGAGTGCCAGGAGCCGGTCCCGGTGGCGACGCCCGCGGTTGCCGGCCCTGTTGTAGGCCTGCCACGAGGCGGTACAGGCGCGCTTGTGGCACCCGGCGCAGCATCCGTGCCTGAAGAGCATGACGTCGGGGTGCTCCCAGCGGCAACGCGTCCCCGGTTCCTCGCGGGTCGGGGCGGGAGGCAGGTCGCAGTCGCCACGGGTGTGGTCGTGGACCGCTACCGGACCGTGTTCGCGCTGGCGCACCCACAGCGGTTTGGTCTTGTCCGTACGGGACATCTCGTTCCTTTCGGAACCCGCCGCCCGTGCTCCCGGAACCTCCGGGCGGGCGGCTGGGGCGAGAGACCCATCACCGACACCTCCTCGAACCGTCTTCGGCCGTACGCCCGCCATCCTACGGACCCGGCACTTCGCCGCCGTGCCCCGGGTCGCGGTCGCCCGGCCGGGGCCGTTCGCGAGAACCCGTCCGATCCCTCCGGGCGTGAGCCCCCCACCCCCGCCGGTACGCCCGCCGACCGCGGCGGGAGCCTGCGGACGCCCCGCCGGGCCCTCATCGGGGAGCTACAACCGGTTGCACCAATAGAGGTACTCGGTCCCGATTTTCGATGTGAAATTCCCATAAACCCGCAGCACAACAGGCATGTGGAGAACGAGGGATGCTCCCCCTTCTTGCAAACGTTTGCATCAACACCTCTTGACATGGAAAGCGCTTTCTCTACTCTCGAGTGAAGCAGGTCACATGCTTGTGCTCCAGAAGAAGGGTGAGCAGTGAGACGATCAATCACGCGTGGGCTCGTGTCGACGCTGGCCGCCGCGGCCGTGGTGGCGGGCGGTCTGGCCCTGCCGATGGCCTCGGCATCGGCCCAGACCGGCAGCGCCACGGGTTACGCGACGCAGAACGGCGGGACCACCGGAGGCGCGGGCGGCCAGACGGTACGGGCCACGACCGGGACCCAGATCCACGAGGCCCTGTGCAACCGGCCCAGTACCAGCACCCCGATCGTCATCGAGGTGCAGGGAACCATCAACCACGGCAACACCTCGAAGGTGTCGGGGACCGGTTGCGAGACCGCCGACGACGTGATCGAGCTCAAGAAGATCAGCAACGTCACCATCGTCGGCACCGGCAGCGGGGCCGTGTTCGACCAGCTGGGCATCCACATCCGGGAGTCCAGCAACATCATCATCCAGAACGTGACCGTCCGGAACGTCAAGAAGTCCGGCTCGCCCACGTCCAACGGCGGTGACGCCATCGGGATGGAGAGCGGAGTCCGCAACGTCTGGGTCGACCACGTCACCCTGGAGGCGTCGGGCGGGGAGTCGGAGGGCTACGACGGCCTCTTCGACATGAAGAACAACACCCAGTACGTCACCCTCTCCTACAGCATCCTGCGCAACTCCGGCCGCGGCGGCCTGGTCGGGTCCAGCGAGAGCGACCGCTCGAACGGGTACGTCACGTACCACCACAACCGGTTCGAGAACCTCGACTCGCGCGCGCCCCTGCTCCGCGGCGGCGTCGGGCACATGTACAGCAACCACTACGCGGACATCCACGAGTCCGGCATCAACTCCCGGGCCGGGGCCAGGGCGAAGGTGGAGAACAACTACTTCGAGGACTCCAAGGACGTCCTGGGCACCTTCTACACCGATGAGAGGGGGACCTGGGAGGTCGGCGGCAACATCTTCGACAACGTGACCTGGTCCAGCCCGGGCGACTCGAACTACCCCGCCGGGCCCAACCCGCAGTCCACCACGTCGGTGAGCATCCCGTACTCCTACGACCTCGACGACGCCGGCTGCGTGCCGACCGTGCTGAACCAGACCGCGGGCGCGGGCCAGGGCAACCGGGTCTCGGACGGCAACTGCGAGGCGGAGGAGCCGACCGACCCGGACCCGACGGACCCGGACCCGACCGACCCCGACCCGACGGACCCCGACCCCGACCCGACCGACCCGCCCGAGGGGACCAACCTCAGCATCGGGGCCGGAGCCGACGGCTCGGGCAAGGCCAGCGGGACCGGCTACGGGAACGTCGTCGACGGCGACATGGGCACCTACTGGTCGCCGAGCGGCTCGACCGGCCGCGTCTCGGTCAAGTGGGGCTCCGGCACCACGGTGTCCTCGGTCAACATCCGCGAGGCGGCCGGGGCCGAGGGCAACATCGGTTCCTGGCGGCTCGTGAACCACGACACCGGCGCCGTCCTGGCCACCGGGAGCGGAGCGGGCGTCATCACCTTCTCCCCGACGACGCTCAGGAAGATCAACTTCGAGATCACCGGCTCGAACGGCACGCCGCGCGTCGCCGAGTTCGAGACCTACGGCGGCTAGCCGCCGGGCGGCGGAGGACACCCGCCGCCCCGCGGTGACGGTCGGCGGCAGAGGGGCCGACCCGTGACCGGTCCGGCCGAGAGCACCCGAACCGGCCGGACCCCGGCCGACCCGTCCGGACGAACCGGGCGGGTCGGCCGTTCCGCGTGTCGGCGCCGGGCCGGCCCCGCCCGGTGGCGGTTCGCGCGGTCAGCGCGCCGCGTCGAGGCGCGAGCGCTGGTCCGCGGTCAGCTCCAGGTCGACGGCGGCCAGACTCTCCTCCAGCTGGGCGACGGACGACGCGCCGACCAGGGGGATGATCGGCAGTTCGCCGCCCATCTGCCAGGCGAGCACCACCTGGTTCACCGTCGCGCCCGCCTCGCGCGCCACCGCGCGCAGGACCTCCAGGCGGGCCCGGGTGCCGGGGTGGTCGTAGTCGCGCGGCAGCGGCTTGTCGTCCCGGGTGTAGGCGCCGCCGAGCAGGGGCGAGTACGCGACCAGGACCAGGCCGGGCTCAGCGCGCAGGTAGCCGAGCAGGTCGGGGCCCGCCGCGGCGATGCTGCCGTCCTGGGACAGGGCGTCGGGGATGTCCGTGCGAGGGCGCAGGTGGCTGTGCTGGTACTGGAGCACCTCGTAGCCGGGCAGCCCGGAGGCCGCCGCCAGGGCGCGGGCGCGCTCGACCCGCCACGCCGCGTGGTTGCTGACCCCCAGCAGACCCACCGAGCCCTCGGACACGAGCTCGGCGAACGCCCCGACGGTCTCGGCCACGGGCACGGTGCGGTCCTCGATGTGCGCGTAGAGCAGGTCGAGGGTGTCCATGCCGAGCCGCTCCCTGCTGCGCTCGGCCGACTCCCGGATGATCTTGGCGGACAGCCCCTCGGGGTTGTCGGTGAAGCTCGTCCCCGGGGAGAGCGGGCGCGCCCCGAGCTTGGTGGCGACGACGACCTCCGAGCCGATGCCCCGGCTCCTCCGCCAGCGGCCGAGCAGTTCCTCGCTCTGCCCGCCCTGGCCGCCGTCCGTCCAGAAGGCGTAGTTGCCGGAGGTGTCGACGAACGTGCCGCCGGCCTCGACGTAGCGGTCCAGGACGGCGAACGACGTCCTCTCGTCGGTCACCGAGCCCATGAGCATCGCGCCCAGGGCGAGCACGCTCACCTCGCGCCGGGTCCGCGGGTCACTGCCGATGGTGCGGTACCGCATGGTGGTCCCCTCGGGTCCGGGCCCGCCTGTCGACCGGGCCTCTGTAGGGAAGTCTGGGTCCTGGAGTGCGCTCCAGGTCAAGTCCCGGCGAGGCCCTCCCGTGGCCGGGACCGGCCTCCGTGCGGCAGCCGGGACGCCCGCGCAGGTCGGGGGCGCCCGGTGTGGCGGACCGGAGCCGACCGGACCACGGGTCGACCGACGTTGCTTAACGAGTGTTAAGAAAGGGTCGGAAGCCCCCTGCCCGGCAAGGGGGCGCGCCTGTAGAAAGGCGTGTGAGCAGACGACGGAAAGAGTCCCCCTCCCCGGCACGAGCCGCCTCCGCGGCGGCCTCCCGCACATGGTCCCCCCTCCTCTCCCTGGCCCTCGGCGCGTTCGCCATCGGCTGCACCGAGTTCGTGGTCGTGGGCCTGCTGCCCCAGATCTCCGTGGACCTCGGGGTGCCCGAGGGCGCGGTCGGCCAGCTCGTCACGCTCAACGCGGTCGCCGTCGCGCTGGGCGCCCCCCTCCTCGGCGCCGCCATGGCCCGGTACGCCGGCCGACCGGTGCTCGTGGCCTCCCTCCTGGTGTTCGGCGCCGCGCACGCGGTGGCGGCGGCCGCACCCACCTTCGCGGTCCTGCTGGCCACCCGCCTCGTGACCGGGGCCTGCTTCGGCCTCTACCTCGCGGTGGGGTTCGGCGCCGCCGCGCGCCTGGCCGCGCCCGGCGCCCGTGCGCGGGCCCTGGCCGTCTTCCAGGGCGGGATCACCACGGCCACGGCGCTGGGGAGTCCGCTCGGCATGCTGCTGGAGCGCGGCTCCGACGGTACCGAGGGCTGGCGGCTCCCGTTCCTGGCCATCGCGGTCCTCTCCGGGCTCGCCGCACTGGCCGTGCTCCTCGCCGTGCCCGGGCTTGCTCCCCTGCGAGACCAGTCGCTCCGGGAGCGGTTCGCCGTCCTGGCGAGGAAGCCGGTGGCGCTGGGCATCACCGCGGTCGCCGTGTTCTGGGCGGGGACGTTCTGCGCCTTCACCTACCTGCTGCCCCTGCTGCGCGAGGAGGCCGGGCTGGAGGGCCTGTCGGTGGTCGGCGTGCTGCTGCTCGCCGGGGTGCTCGGCGTCGCGGGCAACGCGGTCGGCGGGCGCGGCGCCGACCGGGCCCCGGGCGCCACCCTGGTGGCGGCCGTCGCCGCAGCCCTGGCCGGGCTCGTCCTGCTCTTCGCCACCGCCTCGTTCGCGGTCGCCGCGGTCGCCGTGGTCGGGCTCTGGCAGCTCGCCGCGTGGAGCTTCGTGCCCGCGGTCCAGGCGAGGATCTACGAACTGGGCGGTGACGCGGGCGACGCGGCGGTGTCGTTCTCCGTCGCCGCCTTCAACGCGGGCATCGTCCTCGGGGCCGGACTGGGCGGGATCGCCCTGGAGACCGCGGGGCTGGCCGGGGTCGGACTGTCCGCGTCGGTCCTCACGGGGCTCGCGCTGGTCCTCACCGTCCTCCTCGTCCGGTTCCGCCCGGGGGAGGGACCGCACGCGTAGGGAACCCGGCGGACCCGCGCCGGCCCCGGGGTGCCGGCCCCGGGGCCGGCGCAGGTCCCGGCCGGCTCAGCCCAGGACGACGGGGAGGCGGGACCTGCCGCTGGCCACGATGGAGGGGGACTCGGGCACGTCCTCCCCCTCGGCCGGGCGGATCCGCGGGAAGCGGGTGAACAGGGCCTCCAGGGCCGTGGTCCCCTCCAGCCGGGCCAGCCCCGCGCCCAGGCAGAAGTGCGGTCCGTGCGAGAAGGCCAGGTGGCCGCGCTGCTCGCGGCGGAGGTCGAAGACGTGCGCGTCGTCGCCGTGCTGTCCCGGGTCCCGGCCCGCGGCGCCGAAGCCCATCAGCAGGGCCTCGCCCTTGGGCACGCGCACCCCGGCCAGGGTGACGTCCTCGGCCGTGTACCTCAGGGGCAGGTACTGGATGCTGGCGTCCCAGCGCAGGGTCTCCTCGACCGCGTCGGCCCAGGAGGCCTCGCCGGAGCGCACCAGCGCCAGCTGCTCCGGGTGGGTGAGGAGGGCGTGCACGGAGTTGGTGATGAGGTTCATCGTGGTCTCGTAGCCCGCACCGATCATGAGGATCAGCGTCCACACCAGTTCGCTCTGCGAGAGCTTCTCGTCCCCCTCGGCGCGGGCCTCCAGCAGCGCGCTGGTGAGGTCGTCGCCGGGGGCCCCGGCCTTCTCCTCGGCCAGTTCGGTGAGGAAGGCCAGCATGTCCGCGTTGGTCCGGGCGGCCTGCTCCGGGGTGACGGTCGCGTCGAAGACCCAGTGCATCAGCCCGTGCAGGGTGTCGCGGTGCTCGGGGGCGACCCCGAACAGCTCCGAGATCACCGTCATGGGCAGGGGCAGCGCCAGCGCGGCCCTCAGGTCCACCGGGCCGGGGCCGGAGGCCTCGGCGGCGTCGAGGAGGTCGGCGGTGATCTCGGCGACGCGCGGCCGCAGGACCTCCACGCGGCGGGGGGTGAACGCCTGCGAGACCAGCGTGCGCAGGCGGCGGTGGCGGTCGCCGTCCGCGGTGAGCATGTTGTCCGGGGCGACCCAGGAGATCAGCGGCCAGTCCATGGGGATCTCGCCGCGGGCCCAGGGGCCCCAGTGGCGCGCCTCCTTGCGCACGCCGGGGTGGGCCAGCGCCTCCATGACGACGTCGTGTCCGGTCAGCGCCCGAACAACCACGCCACCAGGGATCTCAACCTCGACGACGGGGCCTCGCCCGCGGAGTCCGGCTGTCTGGCGGTGGAGGTCGTAGGGGTGGAGGACGGGGATGTCTGCTGCCATGGGGGAGTGGTGCCCTTCGGGGTGTCGGGGGTGAAGGCGACGGGGAGGCGGGCCAGGGCCCGCGCGAACGGGGAGGGGCGCCACTGGGCCTCGTCCTCCGTCGTCCGCAGATCGGGGAACCGCCTGGTCAGGGTCTCCACCCCGACCTGGGCGATGGCGTAGGCGAACCCCTGGGCGGGGC
The DNA here is from genome assembly GCF_042660575.1 of Nocardiopsis tropica. Taxonomy (NCBI): domain Bacteria; kingdom Bacillati; phylum Actinomycetota; class Actinomycetes; order Streptosporangiales; family Nocardiopsidaceae; genus Nocardiopsis; species Nocardiopsis tropica. The sequence continues at coordinate 16,798 of NZ_JBHSUF010000028.1, read as the reverse complement.
AGCGGTGCGGGCCCACGCCGAAGGCGAGGTGGGCGCGGTTGCCCTGCTCGATGTCGGGTCCGCTCCCGGACAGTCCGGCGTGCGCGGCGGAGTATCCGAGCAGGACCGGTTCGCCCGCCCGGACCACCGTGTCCGCGCCGACCCGCACGTCGGTCACCGGGTAGAGGACGGGGTAGTTGTTGATGGGGGGCTCGCGCCAGAGCACCTGGTCGATCGCCTCGCCGATCCCCACCCGGGCGCCGCGGACGGCCTGGCCGACCTCGGCGTCGACCAGGATGGTGCGCGTGGTCCCGGTGATGAGGTTGGCGGTCGGCTCCGCCCCGGCCCCGATGGTGACGACGAGCTGGTGGAGGAGCTCGTCGTCGGTGAGGCCGGCCCGGTGCTCGAGCAGCCAGGAGGTGATGTCCTCGCCGGGCTCGGCGTGCTTGGCCGAGATGGCGTCGGACAGCGCGCGCTCGTACTCGCCGTTGGCCCTGGCCGCGTCCACGCCGTCCCACAGGTCGCTGAGGGAGGTCAGGACCCGCCGGCCGATGTCGGGCGAGAAGCCGAAGAGGTCGGACATGACCAGCAGCGGCAGCAGGCGGGCGTACTCGGAGACGAGTTCGGCGCTGCCCCGCGCGCAGAAGGCGTCGATGAGGGTGTCGGCGTGCAGGCGGGTGATGTCGCCGACCCGGCTCTCGGGGACGCGCCCCAGGGAGTCGGTGATCGAGCGCTTGAGGCGGGCGTGCTCGTCCCCGTCGGCGAAGAGCAGGTTGGGCCGGTGGGCCATCATCGCCGCGACCGGTGCGTCGTCGGGGACGCGCCCCTCCCGCCAGTCGAGCCAGAGCCGCGAGTCGCGGACGAAGGTACGGGTGTCCCTGCACCAGGCGGTGATCATCGCGTAGTCCGCGACGACCCAGGCGCGGACGCCGGGGGAGATCTCGACGGGGAAGACCGGTCCGTGTTCCTCGGTCATGCGTCGGTTGACCTTGTGCGGGTCCGCGTGGAAGTCAGGGGAGTGGAGTTCGGCGTAGGGGCAGCGGGAAGCCACAGGTGTCCTGTCCTCTGGGGTGGGGAGGCCGCAGAGTCTAGTAGGACACAGCGAACTCCGGCCACATTGGATCACACGCGAAATCCCCGTACCGCAGGGGGTTCCGGTTCCGGACGGTACCGGTCCCCGCGTCCGGGTCCTCCGGCGGAGCGTCGGCGCGTCCCCCCGCGCGGGAGCGGCCCGGACGGGAGGGGCTTTCCCCAGGGTGGAGGGAGCGCCCCGCCCGGGTGCGCCCGGGTGCGACCGGTCGGACCGCCCCGGCCGCGGGCCCGTCGCCGCGCGGGGGCGGGCCCGCCCGGAGTCGTGTCCGCTTCCTCCGTGGCCCCGGCCGCCATGGTGATCTTCCCCACCGGCCGGGGGTGCGGCGAGCGCCGTCCGGGACGCGCGGTGCGGCCGCGGCGGGCGGGCCCCGGAGCCCCCGGCCCCCGCCCGCCGCCGGGCGGCCGACCGGGGGCTCCGGACCGTCGGCGCAGGAGCGTCGGATCGCGCGGAAGTCATGGGATGACAGGGCCTATGGATCCCCGCAGTGTCGGGTGAGGGGCGGGTCGGCGGCGTCCGGAAGGGGGCGGCCGGAGCCGTGCGGGGCCCGCGCCCCGCGCCGTCCGCGGCGGCGCCCGAGCGGTCCCGGCCCGGGTCCCGGCGGGCGGGCCCCGGAGCCCCCGGCGAGGGCCTCACCTGCGACTGTGACCCGGGACTCCTGCTAAGACTGGGTCCGTACCCACCACCGCGTGGGTCGGAACTGTTGAGAGGTGGTTCATGCATCTACTTCCATCGGACACCGAGAAGCTGTTGCTCGCCGTCGCCGGGATGATCGCCCGCGACCGGCGCGAGCGGGGCGTCAAGCTCAACCATCCCGAGTCGGTCGCCCTGCTGTCCTGCTGGGTGATCGAGCGGGCCCGCGAGGGGGCCCGCGTCGCCGACCTCATGAACGACGGGCGCAACGTGCTGCGCCGGGACGAGGTCATGGACGGTGTGGCGGAGATGATCCCCAACGTCCAGGTCGAGGCCACCTTCCCCGACGGCCGCAAGCTCGTCACGATCACGGAGCCGATCCAGTGATCCCCGGCGAGATCCGCACCCGTCCCACCCCCCTGGTCCTCAACGAGGGCCGCGAACGCCTCTCCCTCGTGGTGGTCAACACGGGGGACCGCCCCATCCAGGTGGGCTCCCACCTCCACTTCCCCGACGCCAACCCGGCCCTGCGGTTCGACCGCGAGGCGGCCCGCGGCTTCCGGCTGGACATCCCCGCCGGCACCTCCGTGCGACTGGAACCGGGGGTGAGCCGCACCGTGGAGCTCGTGGCCCTCGGCGGCCGCCGCCACGTGCCCGGCCTCCAGATCCGCGACCTGGTCCGGGAACCCGGCGCCGAGGAGCGCGTTCCGCGACCGGTGGTCCCCTTCGGCACCCCGGGCGTGGACGTGCCCGAACCCGCGCGCGCCTCCGGCGCCGCCATGCGGGTCGGCGACGCGGACGCCCGCGACGGCGACCCCGCCGAGGTGGTCCCCACCCACACACCCCGCCCCGACACCGCGGGACCGGACACCGACGCCGAGCAGGACGTGGCCCCTGCCGACACCGAGGAGCGCGACCAGTGAGCCGCATCGACCGCCGCGAGTACGCCCAGCTGTACGGTCCCACCGTCGGCGACCAGATCCGCCTGGCCGACACCGACCTGTGGATCGAGGTCGAGGAGGACCGCACGGCGGGAGGCGACGAGGCCGTCTTCGGCGGCGGCAAGACCATCCGCGAGTCGATGGGCCAGGGGCTGACCACGCGCGCCCAGGGGGCGCTGGACGTGGTCGTCACCAACGTCGTGGTCATGGACCACTGGGGCATCGTGCGCGGCGACGTGGGCATCCGCGACGGGCGCATCGTGGCCGTCGGCAAGGCGGGCAACCCGGACGTGATGGACGGGGTGCACCCGGATCTGCTGATCGGTCCGGGCACCGACGTGATCGCGGGAGAGGGCAAGATCCTCACCGCGGGCGCCGTGGACACCCACGTGCACTTCCTCAGCGAGATCGAGATGCACGAGGCGCTCGCCACCGGCACCACCACCGTGATCGGCGGCGGGACCGGGCCCACCGAGGGGTCGAAGGCCACCACGGTGACCGCCGGCGCGCACTCGCTGCGGACGATGCACCGGGCCCTGGACCGGTTCCCGCTCAACGTCATGCTGTTCGGCAAGGGCAGCACCGTCTCCGCCGAGGCCCTCGCAGAGGACGCCCTGGCCGGGGCGGGCGGGTACAAGGTGCACGAGGACTGGGGTGCCACCCCGGCTGCGATCGACGCCGCGCTGCGGGCGGCCGACGAGTTCGGCCTCCAGGTGGCGCTGCACGCCGACTCGCTCAACGAGACCGGGTACGTCCAGCACACGCTGGAGGCCATCGCCGGGCGCGGCATCCACGTGTTCCACGCCGAGGGCGCGGGCGGCGGCCACGCACCCGACATCATCGTCACCGCCGGTGAGGCGAACGTGCTGCCGGCCTCCACCAACCCGACCCTGCCGTTCACGGTGAACACGGTCGACGAGCACCTGGACATGCTGCTCGTCGTGCACCACCTGAACCCCCGGGTCCCGGAGGACCTGGCCTTCGCCGAGTCCCGCATCCGGGCCTCCACGATGGCCGCCGAGGACATCCTCCAGGACATGGGCGCCCTCTCGATCACCTCCACCGACGCCCAGGCGATGGGGCGGATCGGGGAGCTGGTCTGCCGCACCTGGCAGGTGGCGCACGTGATGAAGAACCAGTTCGGGCCGCTGTCCTCGGACCTGCCGGCCGACAACGCCCGCGCCCGCAGGTACGTGGCCAAGTACACGATCTGCCCGGCGGTGGCGCACGGGATCGACCACGTGGTCGGATCCGTGGAGCCCGGCAAGATGGCCGACCTCGTGCTCTGGGACCCGGCGTTCTTCGGGATCCGCCCGTCCGCGGTGATCAAGTCCGGTGCGATCGTCGCCGCGCCGCTGGGCGACCCCAACGGGGCCGTGCCCGCGCCGCAGCCGGTGCTGCTGCGCCCCGCGCTGGCGGCCCGGGCGTCCTCGGCCGCCGACCTGGCGGTGACCTTCGTGTCCCCGCTGGCGATCGAGGACGGCCTGGCCGACAGGCTGGGGCTGCGCCGGGAGCTGGTGGCGGTCCGCCCCACCCGCGGCGTCACCAAGGCGGACATGCCCAACAACACCGCACTGCCCGACATCGACGTGGACCCCGAGACGTTCGCGATCAGCATCGACGGCGAGTTCGTGCGCCCCCGGCCCGTGGACGAGGTACCGCTCGCGCAGCGGTACACGATGTTCTAGGCGGCCGGGTGACTTCGGGACTGGGCTCCCTGCTGCTGGCCGACGCCCGCCTCCCCGTGGGCGGGCACACCTACTCGGCCGGACTGGAGCCCGCACTGATCGCCGGAATGCCCGCGGAGCTGATCCCGGCGTACATGACCGCGCGGCTGCGCACGGTGGGCCTGGTGGAGGCGGCCGCCTCGGTGCTGGCGCACCGGGCGGTCGGCGGGGACGGCGGGGCCCCCGTCGACCCGCGGGCGCTGGAGGCCGTGCACGAGGAGCTGCTGGCCCGCTCGCCGAGCGACCCCCTGAGGGAGGTCTCGGGGATGCTCGGGCGCGGCCTCGTGCGCCTGGCCGCCCGGCTCCGGCCGGACCACCCTGCCGTCGCCGCGCTGCGCGCCCTGGGCCGCGCGCCGCAGCGGCCGGTCGCGCTCGGGGTGGTCGCCGCCGTCATCGGGGCGGGGGAGGCCGAGACCGCCCGGGTGAGTCTGTACGACGACGCCCAGACGGTGGCCTCCGCCGCACTCAAACTCGCCCCCGTGGACCCGGTGGACGCCGCCGGGTGGGTTCTCTCGACGGGGGATGTGATGACCTCGGTGGTCGCCGAGGCGCTCGCGGTGCGTGACGCCGCCGACCTGCCCGCGCCCACCGCACCCCAGATCGAGGGATGGTCCCTCGAACACCGGAACAAGACCAGGAGGATCTTCATTGCCTGACACGACTCGACGAACCCCGTCCACGGAGCCCGCCGCCGGCGCCCGCGCCGCCGACGCGTCCCCCGCACCCCGGCGCGCGATGCGCCTGGGCGTGGCCGGACCCGTCGGCACCGGCAAGAGCACCCTGATCGCGTCCCTGTGCCGCGAACTCGCCGCCGAGCTGAGCATGGCGGTGGTCACCAACGACATCTACACCGACGAGGACGCCAGGCTGCTGAGGGCCGCCGGCGTCCTGCCCGTGGAGCGGATCCACGCCGTGGAGACCGGGGCGTGCCCCCACACCGCGATCCGCGACGACGTCACGCCCAACCTGATCGCCGTCGAGGACCTGGAGGCGGAGTTCGCCCCCCTGGACCTGGTCGTCGTGGAGAGCGGCGGGGACAACCTGACCGCCACGTTCAGCCCCGCGCTGGCCGACGCGCAGATCTTCTGCCTCGACGTGGCCGGGGGCGGGGACGTGGCCCGCAAGGGCGGGCCGGGGATCGAACGCGCCGACCTGCTCGTCGTCAACAAGACCGACCTCGCCCCGCACGTGGGGGTCGACGCCGCTCAGATGGTGGCCGACGCCACCCGTGCCAGGGACGGGCTGCCCGTGCTGGCACTGAGCCAGCACGACAGGGCCTCGCTCGGAGCGCTGGCCGGATGGGTGCGCCAGGTCCTGGCCGACCACCGGTCCGGCGTCCACGTGCCGCGGGACCCGGGGCCGATGGCCCCGCACACGCACGCCGACGGCACCACCCACGCCCACGGGGGCGCGGGGGACGTCCACGAGCACGCGTGAGCGGGCGCCCGTGAGTGGGACGGTACCGGCCAGGGTGACCGCGGAACGGGTCGGCGGACGGGTGCGCCTGAGCGACCTGTCCGGCGGCACGTACCTGAGCCCTCGGCCCCTGGGCGTGCGCGGCGCCGCCGCGCGGGTGGCGCTCGTCGGCGCCTACGCGCTGCTGCTGGCCGGGGACGACCTGCGTATGGAGGTCACGGTGGGCCCCGGGGTGTGGCTGGAGCTGGTGGAGCCGTCCGGGATCGTCGCCTACGACGCCCGCGGCGGCGCCGCGAGCTGGCAGGCGGACGTCCGGGTCGCCGACGGCGGGTGCCTGGTGTGGCGGGGAGCGCCGTTCGTGGTGACGGCGGGTGCGGACGTCACCCGCCGCACCCGGATCGAGCTGTCCGGCGGCGCCCGGGCCCTGGTGCACGAGACCCTGGTGCTGGGCCGCAGCTACGAGACCGGCGGAGGCCCCCTGCGGTCGACGACGAGGGTCGCGGCCGACGGCCGCCCCCTGCTGGTGGAGGACCTGGACCTGCGCGACCCGGTCCTGGCCGGGGCCCCGGGGGTCCTGGGCGGGAACCGGGTGCTGACCACCGCGTTCCTGCTCGGGGCCCGGCCCGGGCAGGCGGTGGGGGTCCAGGAGACGCTGCTCCACGGGCCGGGGGCCCTGGCGCGCTCGGTGGCCGCCCACGCCCACGAGGCGGAGGCCGCCGTCGCCGGCTCCTGGGAGCGCTGGAGGGCCGGGTTCGCCGATCCGGCGGGCTACGAGGACGCCGTCTGACACGGCGAGGGGCCGGACGGGGAGTCGCTCCCCGTCCGGCCCCTCGCCGCCCGGCCGCGCCGGCTCCCCTCTTCCGCCGCCGTACCCCTGCGGGCCTCCGGTCCCGCCCGGGCCCGTGGCGGGCGGAGCCTACGGGGAGGCGCCCCGGCCGGCCGGGTGGCCGGTGTGCGGGGCCCCCAGCCTCGACAGGTCCACCACGTCGTGGGCCCAGGCGGCCAGCAGCGCGTGGTCGTGGCTGATCGCGAGGATCCCCACACCGTCCTCGGCGAGCGAGGTCAGCAGGTGCGCGACGGTGGCGGTGGAGGCGGCGTCGAGCATGGCGGTCGGCTCGTCGCAGACCAGGTAGCGGGGCGCGGCGGCCAGCGCCCTGGCCACGCACGCCCGCTGGAGCTGTCCGGCGGACACCTGGTCGGGGCGGCGGTCGAGCAGGTCCCCGGTCAGGCCCACCCGCCGGGCCAGCTCCGCCACGCGGCGGGCCTCGTCGGCCTTCCGCCCGGCCCCCCGGGCCCCGGGGCCGGTTCCCCGCGCCCGTGCGGTGAGCGGCTGGGCGATGATCCCGCGCAGCCGCATCCGGGGGTCGGTGGCCGCCCGCGGGGACTGGTGCAGCAGCCCCAGGTCCCCGCTCATCCTGCCCCGGCGTGCGGCCACCGGCCGACCGTCGGCCAGCACCGTTCCGGAGTCGGGGGAGCGCAGCCCCGTCAGGATCCGGGCGAGGGAGGACTTCCCGCTCCCCGAGGGCCCGGTCAGCCCCAGGACGCGGCCCGGTTCGACGGTGAGGTCCACCCCGTCGAGGACCGTCTGCGGCCCGTAGCGGCAGGTGACGCCCTCAGCGACCAGCGACATCTGTTCCTCCCCATCGTTCGGCGAACGACCCCTCCCCGGGCGGGTCGGTCAGTTCGGGCGGCAGGCCCGGCAGCGGCCGCAGGCCCCGGCCGGGGAGAGCCGCCAGGAGCGCCCCGGTGTAGGGGTGCTCCGGGGCGGTCAGCACGCGCTCCGCCGGTCCGTGCTCGACGATCCGCCCGGCGTACATCACCGCCACCGCGTCGGCGGCGCCCGCGGTGTCGAGGGCCTGGAGGTCGTGGGTGATGACGAGCACCGCGGTACCCCGGTCGGCCGCGCCGCGCAGCAGGCGCAGGACCTGCCCGGCGAGGTCCGGGTCGAGTCCCGCGGTGGGTTCGTCGGCCACGAGCACCGCCGGGTCCCCGGCGAGCGCGGCGGCCAGCACCGCTCTCGCGGCCATCCCGCCGGAGAGCTCGTGGGGGTACTTGTCCGCCGCGGCCCCCTCCAGCCCCACGCGCGCCAGCAGTTCCGGCACCGGCGTCGGGGCGCCGAGCGAGGCCGCGACCTCCGCGAGCTGCGGGCCGAGCCTGCGGACCGGTGTGAACGTCGCGGCCCCGGCCTGTCCGGCGAGGCCGACCACCCTTCCGCGCAGGCCCCGCCAGGCACGCTCGTCGGCGGCGGGGACCTCCCGGCCGGCGATCCGCACGCTGCCCGCCGACCGGGTTCCCGGCGGAAGGAGTCCGCACAGGGCCGAGGCGAGCGTGGACTTCCCGCACCCGGACTCCCCGACCAGCGCGGTCAACCGCCCAGCGTGCAGGTCGAGGTCGACGCCGGTGGCGGCGTGCACCAGCCGGCCGTCGTCCGTCGGGAGCCGCAGCGTCAGTCCGCGCACGCGCACCGCGGGCTCGGGGGACTCCGCGGCGGGCACGTCCCGCGCGATCGCGCCGGGCGCCGCCGTCCCGGGCACGGCGGCGGTACCGCGCCGGACCCCCGGCCCCCGCGCCCGGCGGGGGCCCGGACCCAGGACGCCGCTCGACCCGGCCGTGGCGAGCGTGGTGGCCACGAGCACCCCGGCCGGGGCGGCCAGGGTCCACCAGGCCCCGGTGAACACGTCACCCCGGGCCACTTCGAGCAGCGCGCCCAGGCTGGCCTCGTCCGGCGGGAGCCCGAGACCGAGGAAGCTGAGGGTGGACTCGTGCCAGACGGCGTGCGGAAGGAGCATCACCAGGCCCACTACGGCCTGTGGCAGCGCCGCCGGAAGCAGGTGGCGGAGCAGGACCGCGCGTCGGGTGGAGCCCCACAGGTAGGCCGCCTCCACGTACTCGGCCGAGCGCACGGAGAGCATCTCCGCGCGTACGATGCGCGCGATCTGCGGCCAGTGGGTGAGGGATATCGAGGCGATGACCGCCCACGGCGACCCCGGGTACAGGGCCACGACCACCACGCCGAGCAGCAGGTGCGGCAGGGCGTTGACGCCGTCGGTGACGCGCATGAGCAGCATGTCGACCCGTCCGCCCGCGGACGCCGCGGCGGCCCCCACGGCGACACCGAGGACGGTGGCGGTGACGGCGCAGGCCAGGGCGATCGCCAGGGAGACACGCAACCCCTCGGCGGCCCGGACGAACAGGTCGTGCCCGGAGTGGTCGGTCCCGAACCAGTGGGCCGGGCCGGGCCCCCGGAGGGCCTGGGAGAAGCCCGCGGTCTGGGGCCCCGCCCACCACGGGACGGCGACGGCGTAGACCACCAGCGCGGCCAGTGCCGCCACGGGCAGGACCCGCCCGGACACCGCCCGCCCGATCCGCGCGGGACGTGTCGCCGGTTCAGGCATCGGTCCCCACCCTCGGGTCCAGGAGCAGGTAGGCGGCGTCGGCGAGGAGGGATCCGACCAGCACGACGGCGGTGGTGGCCACGGTGAGCGCGGCCAGCAGCGGGAAGTCGAGCGCCTGCGCCGAGCCCACCACGGCTCCCGCGAGCCCGGGCCAGGCGAAGACCTCCTCGACCAGCACCGCCCCCACCACCAGCTCGGGGAGCCGGGCTCCCACGATGGTGGCCAGGGGTGCGAGGGAGACAGGGAGGACGTGCGCGGCGACCACCCGCGCCGGGGTCAGCCCGCGTGCCCGTGCGGCCCGCACGGCTTCGGAACCCGTGGCCCGCGCCACGGCGGTGCGCACCGCCAGCAGGGCCCAGGGCAGCTGTGTGAGGGCCAGGGTCACCGCCGGGAGCACCAGGTGGCGCGCCACCCCGGCGGCGGTGTGGGGCTCGCCCGGCTCGGCCGCGCCGGCCACGGGGGCCCAGCGCAGGAGCACCGCGAACACGGTGACCGAGCCCAGGGCGAGCACGAACGGGGGCACCGCCTGCACCAGGACGCCCGTGCGGGTGACCGCGCGGTCCAGGGCGCCGCCCGGGGCGAGCCCCGCCGCCGTGCCCAGCAGCAGCGCGGCGAGGACGGCCCCCGCCAGTGCCGTGCCGGACAGCAGGAGCGTCCACGGAAGGCGTTCGGCGAACACCTCGGACACCGGCATGGCGTACACGCGGGACCAGCCGAGGTCCCCGCGGAGCAGGTCGCCGACCCAGGCCCACCAGGCCTGCCACCACGGGGCGTCGAACCCCAGGGCGCCGCTCAGCGACTCCCGCTGTTCGGCGGAGACCTGCTGGTAGCGCGCGCCCAGGTGGGCGGCGAGCGGGTCGAAGGGGGACCGGTCCGCGAGGAGGAACACCAGGCCGCTCAGCCCCGCCAGCATCGGAACGCCGACGACGGCGCGGTGCAGGGCCAGGCCGCCCAGGGCGCGGCGGCGGTCCCGCCACAGGGTGCGACGCGGGCGGGCGGCGCCGCGGGCGGTGGGTCCGGCGGTCACCGCCGCCATCCGGCGAGGTTCCACCACGGGCCCCAGGAGACGCCGTGGGCATGGGGTTCGAGCACCAGCGGTCCGCTGTCCCAGTCGTTCCCGGCGGAGACGTAGGTGTGGTCCGCGAAGGCGAGGAACACGTAGGTGGGGTGCTCGACGTAGGCCCTCTGCACCTCGCGGTAGAGCTCGGCGCGCTCGGCGGCGTCCGGGCTGCGCCGGGCGTCCTCCAGGGCCTCGTCCACCCCCGGGACGGCGAGGTCGCCGGGGTTCTCGAACGTGGGCGTGCCCTCCTCGCGCGTGTGCAGGGTGGCGTACACCTGGGTGTCCAGGTCGTAGGGCTTGTCCCCGCCGCCCAGCAGGATCGCGGCGTCGGCGGTGTGCGAACCCATGTCGTCCCAGGTGCCGCCGCGGACGTCGACCTCGATCCCCAGGGGCAGCATCTCGGCGGCGAACGCCGTGGCCAGGTCGCGGCGCAGGCTGTCGGAGGCGAGGTAGTACAGGGTGAACGCGGCCCGGTCGCCGTCGCGCTCGCGGATGCCGTCCGGCCCCTCTCGCCAGCCGGCCCCGTCCAGCAGGCGGGCGGCCTCGTCGGGGTCGTGGTCGAAGACGGCCTCGGGCTCGTGGGCCTCGCCGTAGACCTCGGCCACCGGGGTGTGGGCGGGGCGGCCGTGGCCGGCGAGGACGTGCTCGATGATCCCGTCGCGGTCCACGGCCAGGTTCATGGCGAGCCGGGCGGCCCCGTCGGAGGCGAAGGCGTTCTCCGCCGGGAGGGACAGCCCCCGCCAGTCCGCGGTGCGCACCGACAGGACGTCGACGCCGTCGGCGCCGGCGAAGGTCGCGGCCGTGGTCGGGGGCAGCACGGTGCCGTCGACGCCCCCCGCGCGCATCCGCTGGGCGCGGGTGTTGTCGTCGGGGAGGTACAGGGTGACCAGTTCGGTGACCTGCGGCGCGGTGCCGTGGTAGTGCGGGTTGGCCTCGAACACGGCCTGTTCGGCGTCGAGTTCGGCCAGGACGTAGGGTCCCGTTCCGACGGGGCGGCGGTTGCGCTCGGAGTCCGCGGCCGGTCCGGGGGTGATCTCCTCCTCGGGCGTGATGCCCAGCGACATCCGCGCGGGGAAGGCGTAGTAGGGGTGGTGCAGGGTGAAGCGCACGCTGTGGTCGCCGGTCGCGGTGACCGACTCGATCATCGAGTAGGAGGCGGCGATCTCGGAGGCCGTGGCGGGGTCGAGCACGGCGGAGTAGGTCGCCACGACGTCGTCCGCGTCGAGGGCGGACCCGTCGGAGAAGACGACGTCGGTGCGCAGCTCCACGTCCCAGACCGTGGAGTCCCCGTTGGGTTCGGGAGGGGCGGCGGCGAGGGCCGGTACGAGGTCGGGCAGCCGGTCGTCCCCGGTGGACTCGGGCCGCAGCAGGCCCTCGAAGACCGGGGAGACGCCGAGTTCGCCGTATCCGTCGACGGGGTCGTAGCCGCCCAGGGGCTGGGCGTCGGCGAGGACGATGCGGGTGGGGGAGCCGGACGGTCCGGCCGCCGGCGGTCCCGCGCAGGAGGTGAGCGCGAGCGCGGCGACGAGTGCGGTGCCGGTGAGGAGGGTGCGTGTGGGGACGGGTCGTGTCATTCAGAGCTTCCTGTGGGGCGGTTCTCACGAACGACGGCCAATACCTGACCATCTGATCAGATGATAAGGTCCCGATTTCGCGCGCGGCGCCCGGACCGGGCGCACCGGACCGCCCCGGGATCCTCCTTCCCCTGTCACCACGGCGATGCGGGGCCGGAACGCGGACGTGGAGACGATCGTCACCAGTGCCCCGGCTCTGCGATGATGGCCCCGATGACTTCTTCCGGTGATCGGCTCGACCCGAACTCCCAGCTCGACATCGGCGCCTGGGCGGACCGGTTCCGCCTGCTCGGCGACCCGACCCGCCTGCGGCTGCTGACCGCGATGCACCAGGCCGGCCCCGGGACGGCCTCGGTGGGGGAGCTCGCCGCCGCGGCCGGGATCAGCGACGCCACCGCCTCCCAGGCGCTGCGGACCCTGAGGCTCCAGGGCTGGGTGCGCGACGAGCGGGAGGGGCGCACGGTGCGCTACACGCTCACCGACCGCACCGTGCACGATCTGCTCCACCTCATCGGCGCCGGGCACGGAGCCGCTCCGGGGGAGGGGGAGGGCGGTGCGCCCGGCCCCGGGCCCGCGGACGGCGCACCCGGGGAGCGCTCCCGGGCGACGTAGCGCCCCGGCCCCCGGCGCGGACCCGGACCCTCCGGCGGGGCGCCGCCGCAGGGCCTACCAGCCGGTCGCCGCGGTGAGGCGCTCGTCCAGCGCCGGTGCGAGGGTGCGCATGAACGTCGCGCCGATGTGGCTGCCGTCCCAGTACACGAGCACGTTGCCGACGACCGGACGGCACACCGCGGGTTCGCAGATCAGGTCGTTGAGGTCGAGCACGGTCACGTTGTCCGGGAGCCGCACCCCCTCCAGGGGCGAGGTCGCGGCCATCGACGTCCCCGGCTCCACCGAGCACTCCTCCGGCGTGGACGAGGCGAGGCACTCGGGGACGTCGAAGCCGAACCGGGGGGTGTCCCGCACGGCGACCACCTCCACGCCCATCTCCTCCAGCTCCCTCCACCGCTCCACGTAGCCGTCCACGACCTGCTCCTCCCCGAACCCGGCGGAGGCGTCCAGGCTGGTCGTGGTGCCGGTGGTGAACACCGCGTCGGGCTCCAGCGCGGCGAGTTCGGCCATCACGCCGCGGTTCCACTCCGCGCAGGAGGTGTAGGGGGCTCCCTTGTAGGTCTGCGGGGCGTCGGTGAACAGGCACGAGCCCTTGACGATGTTGACCAGCCGCCAGTCGTGGTCGAGCGCCACCCGCTCCAGCGCCGGGAACCAGTGCGCGGCGTGGGAGCCGCCGACCAGCGCCACCGTGCGCTCCGGGGACTCCGAGCCGTAGACGCAGGTGATGACCTCGGCGTCCGCGATGGTCTGGTTGCAGCCGTCCCCGTAGGTGGCGGGCACGTCCTCGGAGGCCGACGCGGGGCTCGGGTAGACCGGGAGGTCCGAGGCCCGGCCGGCGCCTCCCCCGTCCGCCAGCACCGCCGCGCCGGGGTAGCTGCGGCCGTCCGCCAACAGCTCCTCCCACCGGCGCTGGTCGGCGTCCAGCCGGGCCGACCAGGCCCCGGCCGCGAGCAGTACCGGGAGCAGGCAGGCCAGGCCCACCGCCGCTCCGCGCAGAGCCGGCCCCCGCAGGGCGGCCCGCGCGGCCCCGCCCCGGCGGGGGGCCGCCGCGGAGCCGGGGGCGCCCGGCCGCCTTCCGAGCGCGGCCAGCCGGTCGGCGACCGGGGTGGTCGCCGCGGCCAGCACCAGCGACGCGGCCAGCACCGCCGCCCCGCCCACCGGGCTCGCCAGGGTGCGGTCGGTGGCGGCCAGGTAGAACACCAGCAGCGGCCAGTGCCACAGGTACAGCGCGTACGACACCGAACCGAGGTAGCGCACGGGGCGGAGGGTCAGCAGCCGGTCGGCGCCCGGCCCGGCGCCGGTCGCGCCCGCCGCCACGACCGCCGCGGCGGCCAGCGTCGGCCACAGGGCAGCGAGGCCGGGGAAGACCGTGGACACCTGGAGCAGGACGCCGCACAGGACCAGCGCCGCCAGCCCGGCCCACCCCAGCACGACCCGCACCGCCAGGGGCAGGCGCAGGTGGGGGAGCGCCAGGGCGAGGAGGCCGCCGAGGGCGAACTCCCACAGCCGCGCCCCGGTGTCGAAGTAGGCCCAGGGCTGGTCGGCGCGGGTGGCGTACACCGAGTAGGCCAGGGAGAGCGCGAACACGGAGGCCAGCGCGACGAGGGCGCCCGCGCGCGGACCGCGCCCGGCGCGTCCCGCCGCCCACACCGCCGCGGCGACGAGCAGCGGCCACAGCACGTAGAACTGCCCCTGGACGGACAGGGACCAGAAGTGCTGGAGGGGGCTGGTCCCGTCGCCCCGCGACAGGTAGTCCACCGAGTCCAGGGCCAGGGACCAGTTGAGGTGGTGGAACGCGGAGGCGAACGCCTCGCCCAGGACGTCCCGCCAGCGGGGCTCGGGCAGCAGGAACCGTGTGCACAGCAGCACGGCCGCGATGACCAGGGCCGCCGTGGGCAGCAGCCGGGCGGCCAGCCGTCCGAGGAAGGCCCCGAACCGGATCCCGCCGCGGTCGGCCGCCCGCAGCAGGGACCCCGTGACGAGGAACCCGCTGAGCATCAGGAAGACGTCGACGCCGCCGGAGACCCGGCCCAGCCAGATGTGGTAGACGGCGACCAGCAGCACGGCGACGGCCCGCAGCCCGTCGATCTCGGGGCGGTGGCCGCCGCCGTCGGCGCCGCCGGTGCGCGGGGCGGTCCCGGCCCCGGTCCCGGCGCGGGAGGCGAGTGGGGACACGGGAACGGTGCTCGCTTTCGCGGGAGGGGAGGGAGCGGTCCCGGCGGGCGCGGCCCGGCCGGTGGTCGGCCATGCTGCCCCGTTCCCGTGACCGTGCGGGGTACGCGGGCTGAATCCCGCGCCATGGTCCGCTGCACACTTCGCGTCGCCGCTCCCGCCGGGGCGCCCCACCGCCCCGTGGGAGGGCTCCGTGACCGGTCGGCCGCGCCCTCCCCCGGGGAGGCGCCGTCGAGGGCGAGGGGCCGCGCGGGCGCCGCCCCCGGTGCGTACGCCCCTCCTCGCTCGGATGTCCCTGACATGCGGGTGTCGTCGGTATCCGAGTGCCGGGGGCATCTCGACGTAGGATGGGGTGACGCCGAAGCGAGGAGAACGATGGCCCGGCTCAACAGGGCGGAACAGCAGGCCCGCAACCGCGCACGTGTACTGGCCGCCGCGAGGGACGAGTTCGCCGAACACGGGTTCCGCGACGCCAAGGTCGACCGCATCGCCGACCGCGCCGAACTCACCAGGGGGGCGGTCTACTCCAACTTCCCCGGCAAACGGGCCCTGTACTTCTCGGTCCTGGCCGAGACCGCCGAGCGTGCCTCGCCGACGCCCCGGACCGGGCCCGGGACCACGGCCGCCACGGCCCTGGGCGCGCTCGCCCGCGCCTGGGTCTCCCGGTTCCCCCTCTCCGACTCCGACGAGTCCCTGCGGACCGCGGCCGGGCTCACCCCCGAGATCCTGTCCGACGAGCCGACCCGGCGCGCGTTCGCCCAGCTGATGCGGCTGGACGCGGTCCTGCTCGGCCTGTCCCTGGAGGCCCTGGAACCGCCGGCGGAGCCCGGGGGACGCCGGGTGCGCGTCGCCGAGACCGTGCTCACGACCCTCTACGGCGCCGGGCAGACGGCCGCCGCCGCCCCCGGTTTCGTCGACCCGTTCAACGTCGTCCGCGCCTGTGAGCGGCTCGCCGGCCTGAACCCGGACGACGTCTGGCCGCTCCCCCACGTCGCGCACATCCCGCCCGCCACCCCCGTGGACGAGGGCTGGGCGCCTCCGGAGGGGTTCGACGCCGTCCGGCGCCGGACCGTCTCCCTCGCCGGCGACGGCGTGGTGGCCGTCCTGGGGCTGCACCGGCTCGGAGCCGTCGAGGAGGCGCTGCGCGCGGCCCCCGGCGACGCGGCGGTCACGGCCGTGGTGGTCACCGCCGATCCCGCAGAGCTGGCGCCCCTGGCCAGGCTCGCCGTCGCCGACCTGTGCGGGTGCCTGCGCCAGGCCTTCCCCGAGGAGGCCTGGCCCCGTCTGCGTGTGGTGTTCGACGACGCCGGCGCGATCGCCGCGGCGGCCGGGGTCGCCTCGGTGGAGGACACCACCGAGACCGCGGTCCGCGTGGTGGGCGGACGTGTGGTGGCACGCTCCGACGACCGCGGCGCCGGCCACGCCGCCGGCTCCTTCGCCCGTGCCCGCGGAGGCGACAGGTCCCGGAGGTGACCTGACGCCGTGGCGCGCCGGACCGGTGGCGGTCCGGCCTGGCGGAGGCGTGCCAGGGCCCGCCGTCCGGCCGTCCGCCGGGACGCGCGGGCGGCGCCCCAGGAGTCGACCTCAGTCGGCCCGCGGGTAAAGCCAATCCTGGTTGACCAAGGCGGGGTTGTGGAGGACGGGTACGGGGCGCGGCCGGGGGTACGCTCGGCAGCACCGGGGCGTACCCTCCCCGCCCTCCGCGGCGCGCCGCCGGTCGTGTCCCCGTCGCGCCGACCGCTGCGGGGGACCGGCCGGGGGACGGGGGCGCCCGCCGGTCGGGCCCTCCCCCTCGGGCGGCGGGCGCGGCTTTGCGACCTGTACCAGCAGGGGTTACCGTGAGAATCCGGATGCTGCGGTCATCTGGCTCAGGGGGGACTCCCCGCCGATCCACCCGGGCACGGCCCGCGTGAGGAGAACGTTTCTAGTGACACGCACCGGCGCCAGCGCACCCCTTCTCAAGTGCTCGTTCTGCGGCAAGGACCAGAGCCAGGTCCGCAGACTCATCGCGGGGCCCGGCCACATCTGCATCTGCGACGAGTGCGTCGGCCTGTGCAACGAGATCATGGAGGAGGAGGACACCGTCCTCCACGCCGACACCCCGTGGGACTCGTTGCCGAAGCCGCGGGAGATCTACGAGTTCCTGGACTCGTATGTGATCGGTCAGGACCAGGCGAAGAAGGCCTTGTCGGTGGCGGT
>NZ_JBHSUF010000027.1:0-94918 GCF_042660575.1 Nocardiopsis tropica | reverse complement strand
CGACGGCGCGCAGGAGGGCCCGCCCACCGGGCTCGGCGGGCTCGCCACCCTGCGCGAGCGCGTGGCCGGCGAGGGCGGCGAACTCACGGTGGAGCGCGAGGACGGACGGTTCCTGACCGCCGCCAGCTTCCCGCACACGGCCGCCGGCGCCTCCCCCCTGCCGCACCGCCCCGCACCGACACGGAAGGACGACCGATGACCACCGTGGTGCTCGCCGACGACGAGGCCCTGCTCCGCAAGGCGCTGGCCGCGCTGCTCCCCATGGAGGGGGAGATCACCGTGCTCGCCGAGGCGGAGGACGGGGAGGAGGCCGTGGAGGCCACGCTCCGCCACCGGCCCGACGTGCTCGTCGTCGACCTGGAGATGCCCGGGACGGACGGGCTCGGGGCCGTCGCGGCGATCCGCCGGGAGCTCCCGGACCAGGTGATCCTCATGCTGACCCGGCACGCCAGGCCCGGGGTTCTGCGCAAGGCCCTGCGGCTGGGGGTCCAGGGCTTCGTCAGCAAGTCGGCGGAGCCGGCGCACATCGCCTCGGTCGTCGCGACCCTGCACGGGGGCAAGCGGTGGATCGACCCGGACGTGTCCGCGCTCGCCGTCATCGACGACTGCCCGCTCACCGACCGGGAGGTGGACGTCCTGCGGGCGACCGGCGAGGGGTACTCGGCCGCCGACATCGCCGCCCGGCTGCACCTGGCGGAGGGCACGGTGCGCAACTACCTCTCGAACGCCATGCAGAAGACCCAGACGCGCACCAGGCACGAGGCGGCCAGGTACGCGCGCGAGCACGACTGGCTGTAGCGGCCCGGACGGACACGCCCGCGGTTCCGGCGGGCACGGCCGCCGTCGGGCGCCCGCCCGGGACCGGACCGTGCCCGCGGCCCCGGGCGTCGGGAGCCGGGCAGGGTGGGGGAGGCGGAGCGCGCCGGTCCGCACACCGGAACCCGGCCGCCCCCGGGTCGTGGACCCGGGGTTTCCCGTTCCCCGGGCGGGTGCGCCGCTCCGGAGGGCGAACAAATACCGAACAGCCGGACAAGCCGCTCGGGGGCCGCGGGGAAAACGGGGAACCTGGCCGACCAGGTCGTCGTCAGGGGCATGGCCAACGCCAGATCGACTCCACATCGTGATATCACAAACACAGAAAGTAGCGATGTCGGCCGTTTGCGGTCTCCCGTGACCGGCCGCACCGCCTCCGACCCGTCACTCCGCGGCCGCTCTCGCCCGCTGTCCGTCGCCCGACCCGCCCGAGCGCGGCACAGCACCCGCGGACCGTTCGGCATCACGCCCCGCGACCGGCCCCGGTCGATATCCCTGAACTCGTGGAGAAGACACCCTTGACCCAGATCTGCCGTCCCCCGGTGTCACCGGGGCGCGTCACACCTCCGTCCGGCACTTCCCACCGGGCGCCGCGGCGGCACCGCGACGCCTCCTCCGAGACCCGCACGCGTCCGCTACGCCGCACCCGCCGCGACTCCGCCGCGAGGGGGGCGCTCCGTGAAGCGTGAGGCCGTCGTCACCGGCGTGGGCGTGGTCGCTCCCGGGGGCATCGGCGCCACCGCGTTCTGGGACATGCTCACCGCGGGTCGCACCGCCACCCGGGGCATCACCCTGTTCGACCCGGCGGGCTACCGCTCCCGGATCGCCGCCGAGGTCGACTTCGACCCCGCCGCGCACGGCCTGGACGAGCAGCGGACCGCGCGCATGGACCGGTACGTCCAGTTCGCCGCCGTCGCAGCCGCCGAGGCCCTGGCCGACAGCGGCGCCCCACTGGCCGGCGTCCCGCCCTGGCGCGTCGGGGTGAGCATGGGCACGGCGGTCGGCGGCACCACCCGCCTGGACCGGGAGTACGCGGTGACGAGCCGCGGCGGCGCGGACTGGGTGGTCGACCACACCGCCACCGCGCCCCACTCGCACCTCGCGCTGATGCCGAGCACGCTCTCCGGGGAGATCGCGGAGCTGGTCGGCGCCCGCGGCCCGGTGCGCACGGTCTCCACCGGGTGCACGTCCGGGCTGGACGCGGTGGGCTACGCCGCCCAGGCCGTCGAGGACGGCCTCGCGGACGTGGTCGTCGCCGGGGCGGCCGAGTCGCCGATCTCGCCCATCGCCATGGCCTGCTTCGACGCCATCAAGGCGACGTCGGACAGCAACGACGACCCGGGGCGCGCGTCCCGGCCCTTCGACCGCCACAGGAACGGCTTCGTCATGGGCGAGGGCGCGGCCGTCCTCGTCCTGGAGGAGGCGTCGGCCGCGCGGCGGCGCGGCGCCCGCGTCCGCTGCCGGGTGGCGGGCTTCGCCAACCACGGCAACGCCTTCCACATGACCGGCCTGCGGCGCGAGGGGACGGAGATGGCGCGCGCCGTCACCACCGCGCTGGACCACGCCCGGCGCTCCGCCACCGACGTGGACTACGTCAACGCGCACGGGTCGGGGACCGTGCAGAACGACAGGCACGAGACCGACGCCGTCAAGCGCGCGCTCGGCGAGCACGCCCGCCGGGTCCCCATGACCTCGATCAAGTCGATGGTGGGGCACTCGCTCGGCGCGATCGGCTCGATCGAGCTCGTGGCCTGCGTCCTGGCCATGGACACCGGCGTGGTCCCGCCCACGGCCAACCTGGCCACACCCGACCCCGAGTGCGACCTCGACTACGTCCCGGTGACCGCGCGCGAGCACAGGACCGACGTGGTGCTGTCCGTGGGCAGCGGTTTCGGAGGGTTCCAGTCGGCGGTCGTCCTGGACCGGGGAGAGTGAGGAGCGGCCATGACCATGGTGATCACGGGCCTGGGCACGGTGTCCCCGGCGGGAACGGGCACCGACGCCTACTGGGCCGCGCTGGTGGAGGGGCGGACGCTCCTGACGCCGATCCCCGACGTCGGAGCCCGGGGCTACCCGGTCCGCCTGGGCGGCAGGGTCCCCGGGTTCGACCCGTACGAGCACATCGAGGGCCGCTACGTCGTCCGGACCGACGCGTTCAGCTGGTTCGCGATGGTGGCCTCCGACGAGGCCCTGCGTGACTCGGGGGTCGACGTCGCCGCCGACCCCTACGCCACGGGGGTGCTCATCTGCAGCGGCAGCGGCGGCAACGAGTTCGGCCAGCGCGAACTGGCCGCCCTGTGGGGGCGGGGGCCGGAGTTCGTCGGCCCCTACCAGTCCATCGCCTGGTTCTACGCGGCCAGCACGGGCCAGGTGTCGATCAGCAACGGCCTCAAGGGCATGTGCGGTGTGCTGACCACGGACGAGCCGGGCATGCTCGACGCCCTGGGGCAGAGCCGGCAGGCGCTCCGGCGCGGAACCCCGGCGATGCTGGTCGGCGGCAGCGACGCGGCGCTGGGCTCGCCGTTCGCCCTGGCCACCCAGCTGGGCAGCGGGGTCCTGAGCGAGGGCGGCGACCCCGGCACGGCGTACGCGCCCTTCACGGAGGGGGCGTGCGGCTTCGTCCCGGCGGAGGGCGCGGCCGTCGCGCTGGTGGAGGACGCGGCCACCGCGCGGGCGCGCCGGGCCAGGGTGCGGGCCGTCGTCGCGGGCCACGCGAGCACGTTCGGCGGCGTCGGCGCGTTCGACCCCGGCGGTGAGGGCCTCCTGCGCGCGGCCGAGGAGGCGATGCGCCGCGCCGGGGTGGGCCCGGAGGGGGTGGACGTCGTCTTCGCGGACGCCGTCGGCCTCCCCAAGGCCGACGCCGACGAGGTCGCGGCGCTGCGGCGGCTCTTCCCCGACGGCGTGGCCGTCACCGCGCCGAAGGCGGGCTTCGGCCGGGCCTACGCCGGGGCCGGCGCCCTGGACGTGGCCGCCGCGGTGCTGAGCCTGGAACACCAGGTCGTTCCCCCCACCCCCCACGTACCGGACGCGCCCCTGGGCCTGGACCTGGTCACCAGGGTCGCCCGCCCCGCACGCCTGCGCTCCGCGCTGGTGCTGTCCCGGGGCGTGGGCGGCGGGAACTCCGCGCTCGTCCTCCAGCATCCCGACCACGTCTGACACACGACAACAAGGAGACCCATGGCCGAGAGCCGCATCACGATCGAGGAACAGGTGGAGCTGATCTCCGCCTGCGCCGGGATCAGGACCGACGTCGAGACGGCGTCCTCGCAGACCTTCGACGAGCTGGGGGTCGACTCCCTCGGCGTCCTCGGCATCGTGGCCGAGATCGAGCGCCGCACCGGCCTCAAGCTGGGCGCCGACGCGGAGCAGGCGCCCTCCCCCGCCGCACTCATGGCCCTGGTCAACGGGGACGTCCCCGCCCACATGGAAGGAGCGTGACGGCCGTGCCCTCGCGTACCGAGAACAGCATCGTCATCGACGCCCCCCTCGACCTGGTCTGGGAGATGACCAACGACCTGGGCGAGTGGACCGGTTTCTTCCCCAAGTACGCCGAGGTGGAGGTCCTCGAGAGGGAGGGGGACACCGTCCGGTTCCGGATCACCAAGTTCCCGGACGACCAGGGCCGCGTGTGGAGCTGGGTGTCCGAGCGCGTCATGGACCGCGCCGCGGGCGAGGTGCGCGCCCGGCGCGTGGAGACCGGGGCGTTCGAGTTCATCAACCTGCACTGGACCTATGAGGAGGTCTCGGGCGGGGTCCTCATGACCTGGCGCAACGAGTTCACCATGAAGCCCGACTCGCCCTACAGCGACGAGCAGATCACCGCCAACATCAACCGGGAGGCCCCGGTCGAGATGGGGCTGATCAAGAAGAGGGTCGAGGCGAGGGCGATGGCGATGGCGGAGAACCCCGTCGCCTGACCGGGTCCGGGCCCCGGGGCCTTCGGAACGGCGCGGCCCCGGCGGTCGCGCCGGCGCCCGGAGGCCCCCGCCCCCGCCGGGCCGCAGGACGGCCCGGCGGGACGGGCCGGGTCAGCGGCGGTGTCCGGGGGCCCGCGCCAGCACCGCCTTCTGGAGGGCCTCCAGGGGACCGGTGCGGAACCGGCGCAGCCACAGCGTGGAGGCGGTGAGGAGCAGCGCGCACAGCGCCGCCCACAGGCCCATCACCCACCAGGGGCCCGAGTCGGCGAGGCGGGTGGCCAGGCCCAGGCCGAAGCCGTGGAGGACCAGCACGCAGACGAGGTTCTGCGCCACGTAGCCGCTCATGGCCGTCCTGCCGAGGGACGACACCGCCGTGACCGCGCGGCCCCCGGGGTTCGCCCGGTCCAGCACCCAGCCGACCGCGCCGATCACGCCGAGCGCCACCACCGGGGCGGCGACGTAGCGGTCCAGGAGGGCCAGCCCGGGCCCGGCCAGGGTCGTGGCCAGGTTGAACGGCACCCCGACGCCCAGGCCCCACACGAGCAGGCGGCCCCGGATGCGGCGGCCGGCGGCGTCGTCCCCGAAGGCCCCGGCGCGGAACAGCCGCACGCCCAGCAGGAACATGAACACCATCAGGGCGAAGGTGAGGATCGGCTCGGCCCGGAAGAGGAGCACGTGGTCGAGCCGGAAGGCGACCTGGTCCAGGTAGCTCCCGTGGGCGTAGAGGTCCACGACCTCGGGCGGGGTCTCCCCTCCCGCCGCGGCCGGGTCGAGGACCATCACCGCGGTGAGGAGCCCGATGAGGGCCGCGTGCAGGGCCGCCGCCGTCCACATCACGGCGTCCCGCGCCCTCCGGGAGCGGGTCAGCAGCCAGGCGACCACCAGGGACGTGACCGCGTAGCCCATGAGGACGTCGGCGGCGAAGACCAGGGTGAAGTGCACGAGGCCCTCGGTGAACAGGAACAGCGCCCGCCACTTGTAGGGGCCGGGCCAGCGCTCCCCCCGCCGGGCCGCCGAGCGGAACTGGATCGCCAGTCCCACGCCGAACAGCAGGGTGAGCAGGGCGAGGAACTTGCCGTTGGCGAGGAAGAGGAACAGCCCCTCCCCCAGGGAGGCCGCGGACGGCGACTCCCGGAAGTCGGCGAGGGTGCCGAGGGACTGCGCCCCGAACAGGAAGCTCGCCTCGGAGCCGGGGGCGGTGAACAGCCACACGTTGGTGGCGAGGGTGCCCATGATGGCGACGCCCCGGAGGACGTCGAGCAGGGGGAGGCGCGCCCCCGCCCGGGCGGGGGTCCCGGTCTGCGGATCGGTCGTGGTCATGCGGACATCCCAGCTCTCGGTCGGACGTGGGTCACGAGCTCTCGGGGTCCGTGAAGAGCCGGTCGACGTAGGTGGTGAGGGAGGCGAGGACCGGGGCCTCGGCGAAGTCCCCGCCGGTGACGAGGTGGTGCACGGTCAGGCCGTCCACGAAGGCGACGAGGGCGGCGGCCTCCGCGCGGGCGCCCGTGCCGGGCGGCAGCTCGCCCGCCCGCAGGCCCTCGCCGAACGCCTGCTCGAACGCGTCGACGAGCTGCCGCGTCGTGGCCCTGTGCAGCCGGGACATCTCCGCGTCGGCCATGGTGGCCGGCAGGAACTCCAGCCAGACGGTGAGTTCCAGGCGCCGCTCGTCGTCGAGGGGGAGGAGGGTCTCCGCCGCGCGGAGGACCCACTCCCGGACGGTGGCGGGCCCCTCGCCCGCGGCGAGTGCCAGGAGGCGGGCCTCGCCCTGCTTGTACATGTACTCCACCCCGAACCGGAGCAGCTGGGACTTGGTGCGGAAGTAGCTCTGCACCAGCCCGACCGACACCCCGGCCTCGTCGGCGACGTCGGCGAGGGTGGTCCTCGCCAGCCCCCGCCTCCCCACCGAGCGCAGGAGTGCCCGGGCGACCTGTCGTCGCCGCTCGTCGTGGTCCGCCGTTCTCGCCATGAAAAAATAATACGACACTATTTTTAATATGGCGACAGGTCCCGTGGCCGGGACCGGCCGCGCCGCCCCCGGGACCGCGCGGCCACCGGCGCCGGGCGACCGCGTCGCGGCGCCCGTGACGCCCGCCACGGACTCCGCGAACGCCCGGGACCTGCGCTTGTGATGCAATAACAACGGGTTCGTGAACCCGCGAGGGATCCCGAGACCGGCAACAGCACATCGACAGAGGGAGGTTGGTCCCCCATGACCGACCGCGCGTACGTGATCGCAGGATCGGAGGCCACCGGCGGCGCCGGCATCCAGGCCGACCTCAAGGCCTTCCAGGAGCTCGGCGTCTACGGGATGGGGACGATCACCTGCATCGTCTCCTTCGACCCCGGCAACGGCTGGGGCCACCGGTTCGTCCCCGTCGCCCCGAACGTCATCGCCGACCAGATCGAGGCGGCGACCGCCTGCCACGACCTGGACGTGGTGAAGATCGGCATGCTCGGCACCCCCGACACCATCGACGTGGTCGCCGAGGCCCTCCGGCGGCAGCCGTGGCGGCACGTGGTCCTGGACCCGGTCCTGATCTGCAAGGGCCAGGAGGCGGGCGCGGCCCTGGACACCGACAAGGCGCTCACCGCCCAGATCCTCCCGCTGGCCACGGTGATCACCCCCAACCACTTCGAGGCGCGCACCCTCGCGGGCATGGAGCGCATCGACTCCGTGGACGACCTGGTCGAGGCCGCCCGCCGCATCCGCGAACTCGGCCCGGAGCACGTGGTCGTCAAGGGCGGCACGGAACTCCCCGGCCCGGACGCGGTGGACGTGTACTTCGACGGCGAGGAGGTGACGGTCCTCAGCGCCCCGAAGATCGGCGAGGAGCGCGTGAGCGGCGCCGGGTGCACCTTCGCCGCCGCGATCACCGCCGAGCTGGCCAAGGGCGCCGAGGTGGGCGCCGCCGTCGCGACCGCGAAGGCGATGGTCCGCGAGGGGATCGAGAGGCGGCTGACCACGCACGCCCCGTTCGCCTCGGTGGTGCCGGTCGCCCCGCGCGGCTGACGCGCACGGCCTCCCGACCCAGGATTTCAGGAGAATTCATCCCCTTTGGGCAGATTTTTTCTGCGGATCATGATTGGGAGCCGCCACAGCGGTGAGGGCAGGGACCAGGACCGAATGCCCAGCAGGAGGTTGACATGTCCGAGCAGAACCGCGCCGGCAACAAGGCCGACGAGTACAAGGGCAAGGCCAAGGAGTCCCTCGGCAAGGCCACCGGCAACGAGCAGTGGCAGGCCGAGGGCAAGACCGAGAAGACCACGTCCAAGCTCAAGCAGGCCGGTGAGAAGGCCAAGGACGCCCTCACCTCGGACAAGAAACCCAAGGCTCCGTAGGACCCGCGCGGACGGCGGGGGCGGGGCGGCCCCGGGCCGCCCCGCCCCCGCCGCGTGCCGTGCCCGCCCGGGGCTCCGCTCCGGCCCGGGCGCCCGGGAGCGCGGAAGTCCCCGGTTCCTCCGCCGAGGCCTCGTACCCGTGGCGGGGCCGGGCGCCGGGACCGGCCACGGGTACGAGACCACCGGGGCGGGGCCCGCACCGCACCGGCGGCGGATCCGGACGGCCCGCTATCCCACGCGCGCCCCCCGTTCCGGGCGCTCGCGGCGGCGCAGGGACAGCACGACGGCGCCGATCACCGTCAGCAGGACGGCCAGCCCGCCCCAGACCATGTCCTGGCCGATCAGCATCTCCCCGCCCTCGGCCCCGGGGGTCCGGCCCCCGTCCCGGCCGGTGATCGTCACGGCGAGCAGCACGACGACGGTCGCCGCGGCCGCCAGCCGGGCACCGAGCCGGGCGAGCGCCCGGAGCCTGCGCCCGCCCGCCAGGTCGCGGAGCGTGAAGCGCTCGTCCGCGCGCAGCGGCGCCAGCAGCCGGGCCAGGAGCAGCAGGGCCACGGGGAGCTGGAGGGCCCACACGAACGTGCGGAACCAGCCGTCGAACCACACGTTCGTGCCGTAGAGCAGGGTGTGCCAGACGCTCAGCGCGTAGACGACGATGACGAACCGGTGCAGCGCCCGCCACGTGCGCGTCCCGGTCCGGAACCGGAAGTAGTAGGCGAGGCTGAGCGGCACGGCCAGGTAGAGGGCGATCAGCCCGATGAGGATCGCGACCTGCCCGGTCCCGGTGGCGTATCCGCCGGGCACGAACACGTCCACGAACGCGGACAGCAGGCGTCCGCCCCAGGCCAGCCCCTCCTCGTTGTCCCGCACGAGTTCGAGGAAGAACGCGAACGCGTGGGCGAACATCAGTCCCATGGTGGTGAGGCTGGTGACGCGGTGCCAGCGCTCGATGCGGGCGTGCGGGACGGGGGCCCGCGCCGGGGGCGCGGTGGAGCGGAGCAGCCCGAGCATGACGGTGATCCAGGCCCAGAGGAGCCCCGACCACCCGAAGGCCTGGCAGAGCCAGTACAGCCAGTACTCCCCGGCGTCGGACAGGAACGGCATGACCATGAGCGTCATCGAGGTCCCCGCCTCGATGCGTGCGTAGACGACGAAGAAGATGACGAGGGTGACGACAAGGGCGGCGGCGCTGTCGGGAACGACGCGCCGCAGGTCGGCGCGGAGTGCCGCGCCGTCGATCCGGGAGGGTCTGCGCCCGGGGCGGGCGCGTTCGGGTCCGGTGGTGTCGGCCATGGGCGGGGGGTGCCTTTCGTGAGAGGGAACCCCTATGACAGCAGCGCTTCCCCCGCCTGGCCACCCCTCTTCCCGGGGTGTCCGGGGACCGGTCCGGACCGGCCCCCCGGACGGCTCGCCCCTCGGCGGGGAGGGCGCCCCGGGCAGGGCACCTCCCCGCCGCCGCGCTTCCCGGGAGGCGGGCCGCAGGGGGCGGGCCTCAGGGGGTCGGGGCCGCCGGGGAGAACCCGAGCCGGAGCCGGTGCCGGCCGGCGGCCAGCCGGTGCGCGGGCAGCACGCCCGGGCCGCAGGAGGCCGAGCCGATGCCGTGGTGCTCCAGGTCCAGGTGCAGGTGGATCCGCCCGTCCGGCACCAGTTCGTGCGGGTGCCGGGCCGCGTCGAGGGCGGCCGTGTCCCACCGGCGCGCGGAGAGGCCGAAGACCGGGTCCCCGTCGATCCGCAGCCCCGTGCCGTCCTCCGCCCGCAGGACGGCCCACCGTACGTCGGCCCGGTTGCCGTTCTCCTGGGGCCGCAGGTAGGGCGTCTGGAGCCCGTCGACCGAGCTGGCGAACCGGCCGACCCTCGCGGCCTGGTCCACGTCGCGGTAGGCCTCGTCCGGGCCGCGCCCGAACCACTCGACCCCGCCCAGGGAGGGGGGCACGTCCATGCGCACGCCGAAGCGCGGCAGGGGGCAGGGCCACTCCCCCTCGGCCTCGGCGTCCACGTCCAGGAGCAGGCGCCCGCCCTCCGCGGTCCAGCGGTAGGCGACGAGCATCCCGAAGTCCGCTCCCGCCGGGGCGAGCCGGTCGCGCACGACGTACGCGTCGCCGTCCCGCCCGGCGGAGAGGCGGCGCGAGGTGATCCGGTCGAGCCCGGCCGCCCGCCAGGGGACCTCGACGGACACCCCGTGGCGCGCCTGGTCGTTGTCGGTCGGCGCGCGCCACAGGTCCACCGCCGGGGTCCCGACCGGCAGTCCTCCGACGGAGAGCAGGGCGCCCGTTCCCGTGTCGAGGACACCCGGGCCGAGTCGGAGCAGGGCGCCCTCCGTGCCGGCGGCGGGTGCGGCGGTCCCGACCGGCCCCGGGGCCCCGGCCGTCCCGGCAGCGCCGGGTCTCCCGGTGGCGAGCCGGGCCTGCCCCCAGGCCAGTTCGTGCCCGGCCGGGGCCCAGGGCTGGTCCGAGCCCAGGTGGACCGACACCGTCAGCCACGCCTCGCCGCCGCCGGGCGGCTCGGGCATCCCGGGCAGGGGGACGTCCGCGTCCGCCCCGGGGCCGAGCACCGGCATGTCCAGCACACCCTCCGCGAACGGCACGCCCTCCTCCTCCGCGCGCCACCGGAGGACCAGCCCGGACGTGTCCCGGAAGTCCCAGGTGTTGGCGATCCCCACCGTCCCCGCGGCCGGGTCGGGGACGACCCGCACCGGCTCGATCGTCTTCTTGTAGGCGTGCAGCCCGGGCCCGGGCGTGCGGTCGGGGAGGAGGAGGCCGTCCGCGACGAAGTTGCCGTCGTGCACCGTTTCGCCGAAGTCGCCGCCGTAGGCGAACCACTCGGCGCCGTCCGGTTCGCGGCGGCGGATCCCGTGGTCGATCCACTCCCAGACGAACCCGCCCTGGAGCCGCTCGTGCCGCGTGAACAGCTCCTGGTACTCCTCCAGCCCTCCCGGTCCGGCGCCCATGGCGTGCGCGTACTCGCACAGCACGAACGGGAGCCCCCGCCGGTGGGCGTCGGCCCCGGGGTCGTCGGTGGCCTCCTCCTCGCGGCGGCCGATCGCGTCCACCTCGTCGTGCGGCGGGTACATGCGCGAGTACACGTCGGCGTAGGAGCTGTCGCGGTCGCCCTCGTAGTGGACCGGCCGGGAGGGGTCGTGCTCGCGCACCCAGGCGGCCATGGCCTCCAGGTTGCGGCCGGTCCCCGACTCGTTGCCCAGGGACCACAGGACGACGCTCGGGTGGTTGCGGTCCCGCCCCACCGTCCGGGCGATCCGGTCGAGGTAGGCCTCACGCCAGCGCGGGTCGTCGGAGGGATTGCCGCGCCACCCCACCAGCTCGAAGCCGTGGGTCTCCAGGTCGCACTCGTCCACGACCCACAGGCCCAGCTCGTCGCACAGGTCGAGGAAGTCGGGGTGGGGCGGGTAGTGGCTGGTGCGCACGGCGTTGACGTTGTGCCGCTTCATCAGCAGGACGTCCTCGCGCATGGTCTCCCGGGGCACGGCGCGGCCGTGGTCGGGATGCCACTCGTGGCGGTTCACGCCGCGCAGCAGCAGCGGCCTGCCGTTCACGCGCAGCAGGCCGCCGGAGACCTCCACGGTGCGGAAGCCGACGCGCAGCCGCGCCCGCTCCCCCGGCGCGGCGACCACCGCGTCGTAGAGGCGGGGCTCCTCGGCCGTCCACGGCTCCACCGGGCCGACCGCGTGCTCCACCCCGGCCGGGGCGTCCACCAGGCCGAGCTCCGGAACGCTGACCAGCGCCTCCGCCGATCCGGCCACGTCGACGCGCAGGGTGCCCGTTCCGTCCTCGTGGTCGTAGGAGGCGTGGACGGCGACGTCGCCGATCCCCCGCTCGGGGAGGGCGGTCAGGGTGACGTCGCGGAAGATCCCGGACAGCCACCACATGTCCTGGTCCTCCAGGTAGCTGGCCGCCGACCACTGGTGCACGCGGACCGCCAGGACGTTGCGGCCCGGGCGCAGCAGGTGGCCGGCGTCGAACTCGGCGGCCAGGCGGCTCCCGGTGGAGAAGCCCAGTTCGGTGCCGTTGAGCCACACGCGGAAGCAGGAGTCCACGCCGTCGAAGCGCAGCGCGGCGGCCCCCTCCGGCCAGTCCTCCGGCAGGTCGAACTCCCGCCGGTGGTCCCCGGTGGGGTTCTCGTCCGGCACGTGCGGGGGGTCGACGGGGAAGGGGTAGACGACGTTCGTGTAGGCGGGGGCCCCGTGGCCGTGCAGCTGCCAGTGGGAGGGGACGGGCAGCCCCTCCCACCCGGAGTCGTCGTAGTCCGGCCGCTCGAAACCGTCCGTGCCGACCGGGGCCCCGGGGAGCATCCGGAACCGCCACGTGCCGTTGAGGTCCAGGGCGGGGGCGTCGCCGTCGAAGCGGGCGCGGGGCGCGCGGGCCCCGGCGGAGGGGGCGAAGTCCTCCAGGTAGGCGGGCTTGCGGGTCTCGGTCATGTCAGACCTCCCTCAGGTGCAGGAGCAGGGCTTGGGACGGGTTGAGGTTGGGCAGCTGCACCCCCGAGCGGGCGAGGACCGCGCCGGAGACGGCGGCCTCCCCCTCGGAGAACCACGCCGGGAGCGCCTGCTGCAGGGTGGAGGGCCGTCCCGCCTCCCGGCGCCACGCCAGCCGGTAGACGCGGTCCTCGCGCAGGCCGGGCAGGCGTACCCGCCCCGGGAGGGCCCGGGCGGAGGTCGTCAGCCGGGAGTACCGGAAGACCGCCTCGCCACCGTCGCGGGAGACCACCCCGTCGAGCTGTTCGGAGGGGTCGGGCGCGTCGGCGTGCACGGGGTCGCCCGAGTGCAGGAGGGGCCGCAGCTCCTTGTAGAGGGAGATCCAGGAGGCCAGGGCGCCGAGCTCGTCCTCGGTGCACGCGGTGATGTCCCATTCGATCCCCGTGTGGGAGAGGAGGGCGGCGAGGCAGCGGAACGACAGGTCCGCGGCCCGGCCGGTGGTGTGCGAGACGGGGCCGCCGACGTGGCTGCCCACCAGCTCGGGGGGCAGGAGCAGGGAGGTCCAGCGCTGGAGGGCCAGCCGCTCCAGGGGGTCGTTGCAGTCGGAGGCCCACACGCGGTCCGTGCGCTCCAGGACGCCCAGGTCCACCCGTCCGCCGCCGGAGGAGCACGACTCGATCTCCAGGCCCGGGTGGCGCTCGCGCAGCCGGTCGAGGAGCTCGTAGACGGCGAGGGTCTGCCGGTGCGTTCCCGCCGCGCCGGTGGGGGCGTGCACGGGTTCGAGCAGGTCGCGGTTGTGGTCCCACTTGAGGTAGTCGGGCCGGTACTCGGTGACCAGGGCGTCCAGGTGCTCGAACACGTGCCGGAAGGCCTCGGGCCGCGACAGGTCGAGGACCTGCTGGCTGCGGCTGGGCGGGGGCAGGCGGCCCTCGGCGGCCAGGATCCACTCGGGGTGGGCGCGCAGCAGGTCGGAGTCGGGGTTGGCCATCTCCGGCTCGACCCACAGCCCCACCTCCATCCCCAGGGAGCGGACGTGGTCGAAGAGGGGGTGCAGGCCGTCGGGCCACACCCCGGTGTCCACCGTCCAGTCGCCGAGCCCGGCGGTGTCGTCGCGGCGGCCCCGGAACCACCCGTCGTCCAGGACGAACCGCTCGGCGCCGATCCGGGCCGCCGTGTCGGCCAGCCGCTCGAGCTTGTCGAGGTCGTGGTCGAAGTAGACGGCCTCCCAGGTGTTGAGGACGACCGGTCGCGGCGTGGGGGGGTGGCCCGGCCTGGCCCGCAGCCAGCGGTGGATCCGCGAGGACATCCCGTCCAGCCCCCGGTCGGACCAGGACAGGAACACCCACGGCGTGGAGTAGGACTCGCCCCGGGCGAGCCGGACCTCGCCGGGGTGGAGGAGTTCGCCGCCCGCGAGGACCGCGTCGGCGTGCCCGGCCCCCTCGGGCAGGCGCTCGGCCAGGTGGACGTGGTCGCCGCTCCAGGCGGTGTGCACCCCCCACACCTCGCCGTGCCGGAACCCGAACCCGGGCGTCCCGGCGGTGAGCAGCAGCGTGGCGTCGTGCCCGGTCCTGCCGCGGCGGGAGGCGCGCATGCGCGTGCCCATGGAGAGGTCCTGGCGCTGGGGCGCGCGTTCGCGGCACCAGCGCCCGGTGAGGTCGAGGACCTCCCCGGCCTCGCGCGGCAGGGGCATGGTGACCAGGAGGGAGTCCAGGGTCCACGGGGCGTCGTCGGTGTTGGTGACGGTGTTGCGGGCGCGGACCAGCCCGGAGGGCTCCAACCTCAGCTCGCAGCGCAGTTCCAGCCCCGCGGCCCCGGCGAGGACGGTGACCGCGCCCCCCGCGCCGTCCCCGGGGGCACCCGCCCCCGCGCCGCCGTCCGGCCCCTCCGGCGGGTCGACGGTCACGGAGCGGACGGTCCAGGCGGGGAAGGTCACCCGGCCCTCGTGGTGCCCGGCGATCCCGGGGTGGCCGCGCCAACCCTCCCCCTGGGTGGGCACCAGCGACATCCAGGTGGGGACGTCGATCCCGTTGTGGGCGGCGGGCGGCGACGCGGCGGCGGCGAGCCCGGTGTCGTCGGGCAGGTCCGCGCCCCAGTGCAGCACGTGGGGCAGGCCGTCGTCGGGGACCCCGACGACCAGCGCGGTCCCCGCCGCGTTCAGGCGGACGGTGCGGTACGTCATCCCTTGCTCGCTCCCAGCGTCAGTCCGGCCACGAAGTGGCGTTGCAGCACGAAGAACACGACCAGTGTGGGCAGGGCGACGATGACCGACCCGGCCGACAGCAGGTTGTAGTCGACGAAGAACGCGCTCTGGAGGTTCTGGAGCGCGGTGGTGATGGGCAGCTTGTCGCCGCTGGACAGCAGCGCGAGCGCCCAGAAGAAGTCGTTGTAGATCCAGGTGACCAGCAGTGTGGCCAGGGCCGCGAGGCTCGGGCGGCACAGCGGGAGCACCACCTTCCAGTACTGCTGGAAGACGGTCGCCCCGTCCACCCTGGCGGCTTCGAGGAGCGACGCGGGCATCGCCCTCATGAAGTTGCTGAGGACGAACGTGCAGAAGCCGATCTGGAACGCCGTGTGGATGAGGACGACGCCCAGGTGGCTGTCGTAGAGCGACCCGGACCCGCTGATCCAGTAGGGCAGGGGAACGGCGTTGTAGAGGCGGAACAGCGGGACGAGGAGGGCCTGCGGCGGCAGGAGGTTCGCGGCGAGGAACACCGCGAGCATCACCAGGTTGAAGCGGCGCGAGTAGGCGGAGAGCACGAACGCCGCGCACGACGACAGGAACAGGGTGAGCAGCACCGCGGGGACGGTGATGACCAGGGAGTTCAGGAAGTAGCCCGGCAGTTCGCCCTGGTTCCAGGCGTTGGCGTAGTTGTCGAGGGTGAACCCGCCGAGGGACAGGTAGCCGTGCACCGCCGTGTAGTCGTAGTCGCGGAAGGAGTTCACCACCGCCCACAGCACGGGGAACAGCCAGGCCAGCGCCGTCACGACGAGGAACGCGTGCAGCAGTACACGTGCCGGGCGGAGGCGCCGGCGGGCGGGGCTCCGGCGCGTCGGGGGCCCGGTGCGCCGGGTCTCGGGGAGGGTCTCGGCGGTCACCTCTGGGCCCCTCTCAGCATGGTGGACACGTAGACGACGATGAACACCAGGGAGATCACCAGCATGACCACGGCCAGCGCGGAGCCGAAGCCCACCCTGCTGGCCTCGCCGATGACGTTGGAGGTCACCAGCGCGGAGATCAGCTCCAGGCCGTTGCGGCCCCGGTTGATGACCCACACGATGTCGAAGGCGCGCAGTGCGTCGATGACGGTCACGACGACCACGACCAGGTTGATGGGGAGCAGCGCCGGGAAGACGACCCGGGTGAAGGTGCGCACGGGTCCGGCTCCGTCGATGGCGGCGGCCTCGCGCAGGGACGGGTCGACGGCCTTCAGCCCGGCCAGGTAGAGCAGCATGATGTACCCGGTGTGCCGCCATCCGGCCGCGACCAGCACCGCGTACAGGTTGATGTCCGGGTTGCCGAACCAGTCCACGGCGGGCGCGTCGGCGACCATGGCGAGGAACGCGTTGAGCAGCCCCTGGTCGCGGGAGTAGATGAGCTGCCACACGAACCCGATGAGGGCGAGCGACAGCACCACGGGCAGGTAGAAGATGCTCTGGTACACCGAGCCGCCGCGCAGCTCCCGGTCGAGCAGCACCGCCAGGAACATCCCGAGCAGGGTGGGGACCGTGAACAGGACCACCAGCCACACGAGGTTGTTGCGCAGTGCGGGCTCGAACGGCGGATAGATGGTGAACGCGTCCGTGTAGTTCTGGACGCCGATCCACTCGATGGTGTCCAGGCCGCCGATGCCGTCCCACCGGGTGAACGACAGCAGGACCGTGGCCGCCGCGGGCAGCCACACCAGGCCGACCACGAGCAGGGCGGGCACGCCCAGCATGAGGGCGAGCGCGGCGCGGTCGGCGCGCCCGTGGCGGGGACCCGTCCCCGGGCGCCGGGCGCGTCCGGTGCGCCGCGCCGGGGCGGGGGGCGGGGGCCCGTCCGTCCGGGCGGCGGGGGGAGGCGGGGGGCCGTTCGACGCCATGCCTGTCTCCTTCACTTCTGGTTCACCGGCCGAAGATCGACAGCTTCTGGCGCTGGATCGTGCCGGTCAGGTCGGCGATGTCGTCGGGTTGGCGCAGGAAGCGCTGGAGGGCGGGGATCATGACGACGGACGCGAAGTCGGGCCGGGTGTCGCGGTCCATGTACTGGGTGAGCGCGCCGGCGCTCGCGACCATGTCGTTGACCTTCGCGTCGAGCGGGCTGAACCCGCCGGTGCCCGCGTCCAGGTGGGTGGGGAGCGCCTGCGGGTCGATCGCGGTGTAGATCTCCTGCGCCTCCAGCGAGCCGAGGTGGCCGAGGAGTTCGCGGGCGCCCTCGGGGTTGCGCGGGTCGCCGGAGACCATGAACCCGTCGATGGGCGCCTCGACCACGTCGGCGCCGATCTCGGGGTCGAACTCGGGGAAGGCGAAGCAGTCCAGGTCGTCCAGGTCCTCCCCCTCGGGGAAGACGTGGGTGATGAACATGCCGCACAGCATCATCCCGGCCTCGCCGCGGACCAGGGAGGTCTGCGCCTCGTTGATCCCCCGGCCCAGGGGGTCGGGCTGGTGGTGGGGCAGGAGCTCGGCCCAGGCCCCGAAGACGCTCCTGACCTCGGACGAGTCCCAGGAGTGGTCGCCGTCGAGGAGTTCCAGGTGGAACTCGGGGCCGTTGATGCGCAGGTTGAGGTGGTCGAACATGCCCATCGCGGGCCAGCCCTCGCGGATCCCGGAGGCGAGGGGTTCGAGCCCGTCGGCGCGCATCCGCTCGCACAGTCCGACGAACTCCTCCCTGGTGGCGGGGACCTCGTAGCCGTTGCGCTCGAACAGGCTCCTGCGGTGGAAGACCGCCCAGGGCGCGGTGGAGTCGGGGACCATGTACTGCCTGCCGTCGGGGGCCGTGCACAGGCTCCTCACCTGGTCGGTGAAGGCCCCCTCGAAGTGCCGGTCCCAGACGTCGGTGACGTCGCTGATCAGGCCCCGTTCGGCGAAGAAGCGCATCCGGTACCCGGCGAACCAGCCGATGACGTCGTCCGGGGTGCCCTGCAGGTAGTTGTTGATGCTCTCCTGGAAGGAGGTGGAGTCGAAGGTGTTGACCTCGACGGTCCGTCCGGAGGCGGCCTCGTACACGCCGAGGCTCTCCCGGACGGCCTCCCGCTGGGCGGGGTTGGCCCGGTTCGAGGCCATCGTGACCGTGTTCGGGTCGTCGCGGCCCGCGGCGCCGCACCCGGTGAGGCCGGGCAGGGCCAGGAGCGCCCCGGCCCCGGCCAGGCCGCCCAGAAGGGCGCGGCGCCGCAGGCCCGGCGGCCCCGGAGGTCTGTGGTGCATCGAGGACTCCTCCGAACAGGTGTGAAGGCGATCACAGTTCTCCACATGTTCGGTACATCACTCCCACTTGTCAACACTTATCAACTTTTCCGAACAGGAAACCACGCACTACCGCCCCTATTGACACGAACGCGGAACCTGCAACACTGGATCGAACACCTTTCAACATTTCCACTCATCGCTTGGGGGACGGATGCTGGCCGCGCAACGGCAGGAACTGATCCTCGAACAGGTCAGGCGGACCGGGGGCGTCAGGGTCGCCGACCTCGTCGAGAGCCTCGCCGTGTCGGACATGACCGTCCGGCGCGACCTCGACGTCCTGGAACACCGCGGCTCCCTGCGCAAGGTGCACGGCGGCGCCGTCGCGCCGGAGGGCCCCCGCACCGAGGAGCCGGGCTTCGAGGCCAAGTCCACCCGCCAGGAGGACGAGAAGCACGCGATCGCCCGCGCCGCCGCCGGCCTGGTCGAACCGCACAGCGCCGTCGGCCTGTCGGCCGGCACCACGACCGCCCTCGTCGCCGAGTACCTGGCCGACACCCCGGGGCTGACCGTGGTCACCAACTCCCTGCACGTGGCCGAGGTGTTCCACCGCACCGCCCGGCCGGACCAGACCGTCGCCCTCACGGGCGGCTTCCGCACGCCCTCCGACGCGCTGGTCGGCCCGCTCGCGCTCGCCTCGATCCGCGGCCTCAACCTGGACACCCTGGTCCTGGGCGTGCACGGCATGCAGGAGCGCGCCGGGTTCACCACCCCGAACCTCATGGAGTCCGAGACCAACCGCGCCCTGGTGGAGGCCGCCGCCACCCTCGTCGTGGCCGCCGACCACAGCAAGTGGGGCACCGTCGGGATCAGCACCATCGCGCCGCTGGACCGCTGCGACGTGCTCGTCACCGACTCCGGGATCCCCGACGCGGCACACGCCGCGCTCTCCGAGCGGGTCGGCCGCCTCGTGGTCACCGACGTGCGGCCCCGGACGGAGCAGGGATGACGCGCGCTCCGCAGGACGGCCCGGCCGGGCGCCGGCACGGAGCGGGCGCCGCGGACGGGGGCTCGGGGCGGGAGGCCCCCGGCCCCGCCGGCACGGGACCCGCCCGCCCCCTGCGCAGGACCCCGGCGAAGCTGGCCGACGGCCGCGAGATCGTCTACTTCGACGAGGGCGGCGCCGCCCGCGAGCCCGCGCCCGACACGCGCGACCTGCCGCCGTCCGCCACCGGGTCGGAGATGCGCTGGGACCCGCTGCTGCGCGAGTGGGTGGTCGTCGCCTCCCACCGGCAGGGGCGTACCCACCTGCCCTCCAGCGACGACTGCCCCCTGTGCCCCTCCGTCGGCGGGCGCGCGACCGAGATCCCGGCGGCCTCCTACGACGTGGTGGCCTTCGAGAACCGCTTCCCCTCCCTGGTCCCCGACCACGGCCGGGAGCTGGAGGACGTCGGCGAGCTGGAGCCCTCCCGCAGGGTGGGCGCGGGCCGCTGCGAG
The DNA here is from genome assembly GCF_042660575.1 of Nocardiopsis tropica. Lineage (NCBI taxonomy): Bacteria > Bacillati > Actinomycetota > Actinomycetes > Streptosporangiales > Nocardiopsidaceae > Nocardiopsis > Nocardiopsis tropica. The sequence goes on along the minus strand of NZ_JBHSUF010000027.1, from coordinate 75,541 downwards.
GTCCTCGTGTTCGGGTCCGACCACCGCGCGTCGTTCGCCGACCTCTCCCCGGAGCGCGCCCGCACCGTGATGGAGGCCTGGGTCGACCGGACCCTCGCCCTGTCCGCCCTGCCGGGCGTGGAGCAGGTCTACTGCTTCGAGAACCGGGGGCCGGAGATCGGGGTGACCCTCCACCACCCCCACGGCCAGATCTACGCCCTCCCGTTCGTGACCCCCCGCACCCTGCGCACCCTCGACTCGGCCGAGGAGTACCGGGCGCGCACCGGTGGCGACCTGTTCGCCGACGTCCTGCGCGCCGAACAGGAGGCGGGGAGCCGGGTCGTGGCCCGGACCGAGCACTGGACGGCGTTCGTCCCGGCCGCCGCGCGCTGGCCGGTGGAGGTGCACCTGTACCCGCACCGGGCGGTGCCCGACCTGCCCTCGCTCACCGGCGCCGAACGCGACGACTTCGGCCTCCTGTACCTGGACGTGCTGGGCCGCTTCGACGCCCTGTACGACGCGCCCCTCCCCTACATCTCCGCCTGGCACCAGGCCCCGGTCCGGGACCGCCGGCGCGGCCTGGCGCGCCTGCGCCTGGAGCTGTTCTCCGTCCGCAGGGCGCCGGGCAAGCTCAAGTACCTCGCCGGGACCGAGTCCGGCATGGGCGTGTTCATCAACGACGTCGCCCCGGAGACCACCGCCCGGCGCCTCAGGGAGGTCGCACAGTGAGACTGCTCGTCACCGGCGGAGCCGGATACATCGGCGGTGTGGTGACCGCACTGCTCCTGCGGTCCGGACACGAGGTGACGGTGCTGGACGACCTGTCCACGGGTCACCGCGACGCCGTCCCCGGGGGCGCGCGGCTGGTGGTCGCCGACCTGGCGGACGCCGCCGACGTGCTGGACCCGTCGGTGGAGGCCGTCCTGCACTTCGCCGGGAAGTCGCTGGTCGGCGAGTCCGTGGACGCCCCCGGGGCCTACTGGCGCACCAACGTGGCGGGTTCCCTCGCGCTCCTGGAGGCGGTACGGCGCCACGGCGTCCGCCGGATGGTGTTCTCCTCCAGCGCCGCCGTCTACGGCGAGCCCGTGTCGCCCGGGCCGATCGCGGAGACCGACCCCGCCGTGCCCACCAACCCGTACGGGGCGAGCAAGCTCGCCGTGGACCACATGCTGGCGTCCTGGGCCCGCGCGTACGGGCTGGGCGCCGTGAGCCTGCGCTACTTCAACGTCGCCGGCGCCCACCTCGGCCTGGGCGAGCGGCACGACCCCGAGACCCACCTGATCCCGAACCTGCTGCGCGTGGCCGCCGGGGAGCGGGACAGCGCACGCGTGTACGGCACCGACTACCCGACCCGGGACGGGACGGCGGTGCGCGACTACCTGCACGTCGCCGACCTCGCCGACGCGCACCTGCGGGCCCTGGAGCGGGTGGTCCCGGGGACCCACCGCGCCGTCAACCTGGGCACCGGCGGCGGGCACACCGTGCGCGAGGTCCTCGACGCCGTCCGGCGGGCCACCGGCCACCCGGTCCCGGCGGTGGACTCCCCGCGCCGGCCCGGCGACCCGGCGGTGCTGGTCGCCGCCAACGATCGGGCGCGGCGGGACCTGGGCTGGACCCCGACCCGCACGCTGGACGAGACCGTCGCCGACGCGTGGGCGTTCGCCCGCGCGCTCCCCCGCCCGTGAAGCCGGCGGACGGGCCCTCCCCCGGGGCGGCGGACGGCCCGGGCCGTCCGTGTCCGGCCGCCCCCGGACACGGCCCGCGGCGGGAGACCGGGGCGGGACGGGGGCACAGGGCGGGACGGGGACACGGTCGGCACACGGGGCACGAGGCCTCCGACAGACGAGAGGGCACCACCACATGAGCGATGTGTCGTCCGCGTTCCGCGCGGCGTTCGGCCACGGCCCGGAGGGCGTGTGGACCGCGCCCGGCCGCATCAACCTCATCGGGGAGCACACCGACTACAACGACGGGTTCGTGCTCCCGCTCGCCCTCCCCCTCGCCCTGACCGCCGCCGCCTCCCGGCGCCCGGACGGCGCCGTGCGGTTCCGGTCCGGGCAGACGGCCGGGGAGTTCCGCGCCTCCCTGGCGGAGCTGGTCCCCGGCGCGGTCGAGGGGTGGGCCGCCTACCCGGCCGGCGCCCTGTGGGTCCTGGGGCGGGAGGGGTACCCGGTGGGCGGGCTGGACCTGCTGGTCGACAGCACCGTCCCGACCGGCGCGGGGCTGTCGTCCTCCGCCGCGCTCACGTGCGCGGTGGTCATGGCCGCGGCCGCCCTGCACGGCGCCGACCTCCCGCCCGACCGGGTGATCCGCCTGGCCCAGCGGGTGGAGAACGACTTCGTGGGGATGCCCTGCGGGATCCTGGACCAGTCGGCGTCCATGCTCTCCACCGAGGGCCACGCCCTGTTCATGGACACCCGCACCATGGACACCGAGCAGGTGCCCTTCGCCCCCGGCGAGCACGGGCTCTCCCTGCTGGTGGTGGACACCCGCGCCCCGCACCGGCTGGTGGAGGGCCACTACGCCGACCGGCACCGCGCCTGCAAGGACGCCTCCCGGGCCCTGGGGCTGGCGGCCCTGCGCGACGTCGCCGACCTGCCGGGGGCCCTGGCGGCCCTGCCCGACGACCTGTCCCGGAGGCGGGTGCGCCACGTGGTGACCGAGAACGCGCGGGTGCTGGAGGCCGTGTCGCTGCTCCGCTCCGGCGACGTGCGCGCGGTCGGCCCGCTGCTGACCGCCTCGCACGCCTCCCTGCGCGACGACTACGAGGTCACCGTGCCCGAGGTGGACACCGCCGTCGACGCCGCCCTGGCCGCCGGGGCGCTGGGCGCGCGGATCACCGGCGGGGGGTTCGGCGGTTGCGTGATCGCGCTCGTGGCGGCCGACGGGGCGCGGCGCTGCGAGGAGGCCGTACGGGAGGCCTACCGGGAGCGGGGCTTCGCCGAACCCGGGGTCTTCGAGGCCGTCCCCTCCGCGGGGGCGCGCCGCGTCGTCTGACACCTCCCGGGCCGCAGCGCGGGAGCGAGGGGCCGGTCGTCCGGGGCGGGGGCGCCCCCCTGCACAATGGCGGCCGAACGACAACAAGGGAGAACCGTATGGGCCTCAGGTTCGGACTGCTGGGCACCGGCCACTGGGCGGCGGAGACGCACGGCGCGGCACTGGACGCGCACCCCGGCGCCGTCCTCGCCGGTGTGTGGGGACGCGCCCCGGCCAAGGCCGCGGCGCTCGCCGACCGCTACGGCGCCCGCGCGTACGACGACGTGGACGCGCTGCTGGCCGACGTGGACGCCGTGGCGATCGCCCTGCCGCCCGACGTGCAGGCCGAGCTGGCCCTGCGCGCGGCGCGGGCCGGGAAGCACCTCCTGCTCGACAAGCCCGTGGCGCTCTCGGCCGCGGCCGCCGGAGAACTCGCCGCCGAGGTCGCGGCGCGGGACCTGGCGTCGGTGGTGTTCTTCACCAACCGCTTCTCGGACAGCGTCGAGGAGTTCGTGCGCTCGGCCGCCGCCGAGGGCGGGTGGCACGGCGTCCGGGCGACCCTGTTCGCGTCGATCTTCCAGCCCGGCAACCCGTACGGCGCCTCACCGTGGCGCCGGGAGCGGGGCGGCCTGTGGGACGTGGGTCCCCACGTGCTGTCGGTGGTGCTGCCGGTGCTCGGCCCGGTCACCCGGGTGACGGCCCTGGCCGGACCCAGGCACACCACGCACATGCTCACCCAGCACGAGGGCGGGGCCGTCGGCTCGTTCGCGGTGACCCTCGACGCCCCGCCGGAGGCGAAGGCCTTCGAGATCGTCCTGCACGGCGAACGGGGCTGGGTCCCGGTGCCGGGCGGCGACCGGTCGGCGGTGGAGGCGTTCGGCACGGCGGTCGACCGGCTGACCGCCCGGATCGGCGGCGCGGAGGAGCCGTGCGACGTGCGCTTCGGCCGGGACGTGGTCGCGGTGCTGGAGGCCGCCGAGAGGTCCGTGTCGCTGGGCCGGGCCGTGGGCGTGGACGAGGCCACCGGGTAGGACCCGGTGGCCTTCCGGACGTGTGCCCCGGGGCCACGGCCCCGGGAGGACCGCCCCGGCCGGGAGCACCGGCCGGGGCGGTTCCGCTAGGCGGTCCCCCTCGCGTTCTTCGAGTACATCCCGTCCGCCAGGTAGACGATTCCGGCGGCGACAAGAACCTGGATGACCAGGATGAAAAGGAACTGGTCCCAGATCATCGCCCCGATCCAGCCGCCGAGGAAGGCGGCCACGATGCCCAGGAGCAGGGTGAGCCAGATCGGCAGATGCTGCTTCCCCGGCACGACGAGGCGGCCCAGTGCTCCGATGATGAGGCCGACGATGATCGCACTGATGATTCCGGTGATCTCCACAGGTTCCTCCCCCACGTAGATGCCCTCTCCCCGTGCCCATTGCCGGGAGGGGAAAACACGGCGAGTCCATCCCCTGAACGACTCTTTTGCCGCTTTTTTTGCCCCTTCTCCGCTCATTCCGGCAGGACCCGGGCCTGTACGGGGGCCGCGGACCGCCCGGGAGCAGCGGGGGGATTGACCGGGAACGGCAGGGGGTAGGTCTTCCCTCTGTCGGCCTCTTGACATCGAGAGAAGCCCATGCCCCCCGAGAAGGACCGCGACCGGACGGGACCCGGGCCCCCCGGGAACAGCGTCACCGGAGACAACCACGGCACGGTGATCCAGGTGGGCACCGTGTACGGCGGCGTGGGCGTGGGCGCGGGACCGCCGCACCGGCACAGGGTCCCCCGGCAGATCCCGCACACCCCGCGGTTCTTCACCGACCGCGAGCGGGAGTCCCGCCTCCTGGACTCCGTCGGCCGACAGGCCCGCGAGGGGGGCGGAGGGCGCGTCGTCGTGCTCAGCGGGACCGGCGGCGTCGGCAAGACCGCGCTGGCCACCCACTTCCTGGAGGAGAACGCCGGGGCCTTCCCCGACGGGGCGCTCTACGCCGACCTCCAGGGGTTCGGCGAGCCGGGCCCCGCCGACACCGGCGACGTCCTGGACGGGTTCCTGCGGGCCCTGAACGTCGACCCCGGCGCCATCCCGCACGACACGGGGGCGCGTGCGGCGGCGTTCCGCTCCCGCACCCACGGCCTGGGGATCTCCGTCCTGCTGGACAACGCGCTCTCGGCCGCCCAGGTCCGCGCCCTCCTCCCGGGCCGGGGGCCGCACCTGGTCGTGGTCACGTCCCGCCTGCACCTCGCCGGGCTCCGCCTCGACGGCGCCGAACTGCTCGAGGTGCGGCCCCTGGACGAGCCGGAGGCCGTCCGCCTGGTGTCGCTCATGCTCTCCGACGGCCGCACCGGCGCCGAACCCGCCTCGGCCCGGGAGCTGGTGGACCTGTGCGGGCGGCTGCCGCTGGCCCTGAGGGCGGCCGTCAGCGGCCTCACCGACCGCCCCCACCAGCCGCTGAGCCGGCTGGTGTCGCGGCTGTCGGGGGAGCACGGGCGCCTGGCCGCGCTCAGCCAGACACGGGAGCTGTCCGTGGACACCGCGTTCAACGCCTCCTACGCCCTCTTGTCCGAGCCGGCCCGGCGCATGTACCGGCTGCTCGGCCTGGCGCCCGGCCGGGACCTCACCCCCGAGGCCGCCGCGGCCCTCGCCGGCGTGCCGGACGACGACGCCGAGGACCTGCTGACGGACCTGGTGGCCGCCAGCCTCTTGGAGGAGGGGGCCGACGGGCGGCTCCGGCAGCACGACCTCGCGCGGCTGCACGCCCGGTCCCTGGCGGAGGAGGGCTGCGGGGAGGGCTCCGAACGCGAGGCCGCCGTGGACCGGGTGCTGGACTTCTACCTGGAGACGTCCGCCGCCGCCGACCGGACCCTCAACCCGGGCCGCTGGCACCTGGCGCCCGTGTTCGACCGGCCGCCCCGGCGCGTGTTCGGTTCGCGCGCCGAGGCCCTGGACTGGTTGGAGGCCGAACTGGAGTGCCTGCGCGCGTGCGTGCGCCTCGCCCACGGCACCGGCCGCCACTCCGTGTGCTGGCAGCTGTGCGAGGCCCTGCGCAACCTCTTCATGCTGCGCAAGCACTACACCGCCTGGGAGGAGGCCTACACGACCGGTCTGGCCTCCGCCGAGGCCATCGACGACCCCGCCGCCCAGGCGTATCTCCTGTCGGTCCTGGCCGCCCTCCAACGCACACTCGGAAGACTGGACCAAGCCGGTGACAGCTATCACCGAGCTCTCCCGTTGTGGCGACGGGCCGACCACGTCGTCGGCCGTACCGCCGCGTTGGAGGGTTACGGCGTGCTCGAGCTCGACCGTGGTCGACCGAGGAAAGCCCTTGACTGCTTCCGAGAGGCCCTACGCATCTACCAGGAGATCGGGATGGAGCGCGGCATCGTCCTGGTCCACCGACGCCTGGGCCAGGCCGCCTCCGCAATGGGAGACCACGAAGCATCCGTCCGTTACTTCACCAGAGCCCTGAAGGATCTTCCTGAAAGCACCGAAGCCTATATGCGCCTCCGAGCCCTGGTCGGTCTTGCCTCTGCGTACATCAGCGCAGGACGATTTCCGGACGCCGTGCCTGTTCTGGAGGAAGCGCTCGGGCTCAGCCGTGACCTGAGGGCGGAAACGGAGGAGGCCCGTGTCCGGGTCATGTTCGCCGATGCTGCCCGGGAATCCGGGCAGTTCGGCGAAGCGCGACGTCAGCTCACACGAGCGCTCTCCATCTACACCTCGCTGTCCGCTCCCCAGACCGAAGAGACGCGGCGAGGTCTGGACGCCCTCCGACAACTCGAGGAGAGCTGAGCTCGGCTGACGCGAGGAACGCCTCCAGCCCCTCAACGCACCCCCCTGCCGTCAACCAGGCATAGGCAACGGAAGCCACCACCCACGCAGGGACGTCTGCCGCCACCGTCAAGCCGTCCGGCACTCCTCGCACATGCACTGACGAGGGCAGACCCAGGCTTGCGACCACACTGCTTCCGACAAGGTCTCCGAACGTTCTTTCGGGGCTGAGGTCACCGTCCCCGGGCAGAAGGACGACGTCCGCCGCCAAGAGCCAACATCGCTCCGTATGGGGGCCTGCGACCACCACAAGGTGCTCGTCCAGGAGGAGCGGGGTGCTGCGGTCGAGGGCGGGAAAAAGGGTCACTCTGGACAGCGCCGCCCGCACCCTTGTCGGTTTCACGCGACCGACACCCCCTCTCCTGCCCCTCCACCGACGAATCTCGGTACCGCAACCTCCGGTAGAGAGGCCGCGCCAACGGGCTCTGACAGGTTCATCAGGCGGTAGACGAGTGCGCGCAGCAATTCCGCGGACCGCCCAGGGGCGGAGGTGAGCAACGAGGTGAAGAGGGAGGCTTGTCGGGGGTCGTGACTTTCGGCAGTCTTCTCGATCTGCGGCACCAGGGGTCGAGTCGGCTCGTAGACGGGCGCATACCGGTGCAACGCCTCCAGGGGTGATCCGGGAGCCAGGTAGGTGAGGTCACCACTGGCGAGGAGCACTGGAGTTCCGAGGGCACTGGACACATAGGTGGTGGATCCATGGTCGCCGATGACAACGTCTGCGGCGACGTGCAGACCCAGCCACGGGGAGTTCTCGGCGAGGACCCGAAGGCCGCGCCGGCGGGCTCCGGCGAGCCAGGCGTGAACCTGACGCCCTCCGTGAGCGGACCAGACTCCCGGATGGATGTTCACAGCGGCGACGTGGTCATGCGGGAGGTCGTCCATGAGCTGTTCGAGCAGACCGGGGTGACGCCCCAGAAGAGAGCGCCTTCCCCAAGAACTCGACAGGAGTACGAGCCTCTCACCATCTCCCACTCCGATGGCTTGCCGGTAGCGTTCCCGTTCGGGACGAGACATCAAAGCCCTGTCGAGGCACGGGTCACCCACGAGATGGGTCACCTCAAGAGACTCAGGAACCACATTGGCGAGGATGGCACGATGATTCTCGTGGGAAACACCGATCGCCGCCGGAATGACCCTGCCGTATCGGACAAGGTTGGAATAAACAGCATCGTTCACCGGCGGACGCACCAGTGGAGGCCCGTAGCCGGTCGCAGCCTTGACGATCTTGGAGAAACCGACCCCGTGCGGTATGACGAGGGTCGGTGCCCGCACCTTTTCAAGGTGGCTGTTGTGACTGTTGTTCGCTGCGATAGCCAGGTCGAACTCGAAGCGCTCCACCTGATCGGCTGTCAGGACGAGGCCGTCGAGGTTCCGGGTGTAGGCCTCAGCACTCCGCTCGAAACGCGAGCCCCGGCCTACAGCGAAAACCACCTGGATACGCCTGTCCTGCTCGAACATTCCGAGAAAATCATCGACCCGGTTTGCCGCCTGCCTGTTTTCGAGAAGCACGAGAAGAGTTCTCTCGACTTCGAAAGTAACTGGGGCGACAGGCCCGACAGAATCTCCCCGCCAACCTTGAAATCCATATCCCATTGCTTTCCCCTTCCAGCTCTAAGATCAAGCTGGAAGCAACAATGAAGCACCCATCTGGAGGAATTATGAAAAAACCCTTGCGGCCCCCTTGCGGGACCTTGAGTCAGGCTGACCGAGAACTTGCGTCAGCCTGAACACCCTGCTCGGAGCCCTAGAAGAACCAGGGCCACATGTGGGCCACCGCTCGACGCGACTGGGCCGCGCCAAGCTCACGAGGGCCGGAATTTGCCTTCGCTCGACGCGACTGGGCCGCGCCAAGTTTACGAAGGCCGGAATTTACCTCAGGAGGCATGAGCGCCTTTGCTCCCCCACTATCGGATCATCATGATTCACCGGTCGGACACAGAGCCCCAACCGCTTCACCAGACCGCAGAGAACCTACGGGGTGATGCACCAGATCCTAGCGGACAAACCACGCTCATTACGCCTAGGCGACCTAGCACTCAACTACCGAATCGAGAACACATTTCCACCTTGATGCGTATCGATCCCAAATGGGGGTTTTGCACCCCTTTGAGAAGGGTGATCGCGCGGTTCCAGTGTTCGAGCGCCTCACTCTCACGCCCCTCGCGGCGGAGCAGGTCACCGAGAAGGTCGTGAGCCCTCGCCTCGTACGAGCGCTCCCCTCCGCGCCTGGCCAACTCACGGGCGTTGCGGTAACACAGGCGCGCCTCCGAAAAGCGTCGATCCTCCACACGCGCGTCGCCCTGGACGAGCAGCAGTCGCGCCTCGAGTTCCGGCACTCCCAGGGCACGAACGCGCCTCAGGGCCGACTCCAGAAGCGCGTCGGCCTCATCGTGCCGACCAAGGCCGAGAAGGGCAGCAGCGAGGCCGGCGTCGGCCTCGATGATCTCGGCCTCGTCCTCCCGGCTCCGGAGCAGCCGCCGTGCCTCCGTGAAACAGTCGAGCGCTTCCTCGTACTGGTGCTTGTACTCGGCCACCAGGCCCATGCCCTGCATGACTTTTGCGACGGAGCGGTCGTCGCCGGTCTGCTTGAAGACGGCCAGACCACGCTCACACGCCCTTCTCACGTCGCGGTGGTATCCGTTCAGGTAGAGCCCCCTCGAGAGGTTCATCTGCACCTGGGCTGCGGAGTTGATGTCACCGAGCAAGCGGTGGAGCGCGACCGACGTCGTGAGGGATGCCTCGGAAGCCTCGTACTGCCCCAAGATGCTCTGGCTGATCCCCATGTGGTTGAACACCTGGGCCACACCCCGGTCGTCACCCAGGGCACGGAACTCCGTCAGTGCTTCCCGGTACTCGGCTAGAGCGCCCCGGTCGTCGCCGGAACGCTGGCGAATCAGACCGAGCTGGTCCATCGCCCAGGCATGGCCTGTCCGGTCGCCTCGCCGCTCGCTCTCCGCCAGGGCCGCCCGGATGTCCTCCACCGCGGCGGGAAGATCGCGCAGTCGCCACCGCACCCGGCCCAGTTCGTACAGGGCCCTGCCGAGCCCCGGCCCCCTGCCAATCCAGCGCCACGCCTCGACGGCCCCGAGGTAGAGGGCCTCGGCACCGTCCCACGGACCGTACTTGTCCAACAGGCCGGCCAATGCCAGGGGAATGCGGGCCGCATGCCCCATGAACCCGTGCGAGTGTGCGTACCCGACCGCAGCCTCTATCTCCGGGAAATGTGTCGAGAACCACTGCCCCGCCTCACGGGCGTCCTCGAAACGGGGGAGGCGCGACGTGTGTGTCGGTCGTACGTCCAGACGGGAACGGCCAGGCGCGACCGCACGGTCCACCACGTCGGCGATCGCGAGGTAGTGGTCGAGGAACCTGTGCCCCACACTGCGGCGCTCGCCCGGTGACAGCACTTCGGTTGCCCGATGCCGCGCAAAGCTCCTCAGAAGCTCGTGCATCCGATACGCATTCGGTTCCGCCTCCTCCACCAGGTGGACGCCGAGGAGCTCCTCCATCGCCCCCTCTGCTCCATCCCAGTCCCCCAGTACTGCGGCGACCACGTGGAGAGAGGCCTCCGCCGTCGGGTGCATCCCCATGGCCAGGAACGCGGACCGTGCTCTCGGACTCAGGTCCGTGTAGGACAGCTCGAAGACCGAGGTCAGATCCCGTTCACCGGCCGATACCTCTTCGATGCCGTTCCGTGCGATCCGGTCTGCGAGGTAGTCGAGGGGCCATGTGGGGTGTCGGCGCAAGCGGCCTGCGGCCAGGCGGAGGCCGAGGGGCAGCCCGCCGAGCAGCGACGCCAGCCGTCCGGCCGCCTCCGGCTCGGCGTCCTTGCCCGTGAGGGCCGAGAGCATCCGGACGGAATCGGAGGGGGACAGCGGTCCGAGGGTCAAGGTGCGCGCGCCGTCCAGTTCCGTGAGCTTTTGGCGGCTGGTCACCAGGACGGTACTGCCTGCCACCCCCGGGACCAGTGGCGCCACCTGCCCCCGGACGGCGTCATCCAGGACGATGAGTGCACGGTGCCGGGAGAGACGGGTCCGCCACAGGTCCGCTCGGGCCCCGACCCCCTGGGGTATCTGCTCGTGAGGCACCCCCAGCATGAGCAACAGTCGGTGGAGCGCGTGCGCGGGCTGGACAGGACCGTTCGTCCCACGAAGGAGCAGGTGGATGACGACGTCGTAGTCCTCGCGCAGGATCTGGGCCGCTTTGACGGCGAGCGACGTTTTACCGACACCCGCGCTTCCCTCCACCACCTGGACGACAGTGGTGGCGGTAGCGGTCCGGGCTCCGGCAAGGAGCCTCTCGAGTTCCGCCTCACGGGTGACGAAGTCCGGCAGCCCGGCTTCGAGGTTGTCGAAGACGACGGGACCCGGCCCGTCCACTCGCCGTTCGGGAGCGGACGCCCTTTCCTCCGTCCGCCGGTCCCCCTCGAGAAGCTCCTGGAAGAGTCTTCGTGTCCGCGGGTTCGGCTCGACTCCGCGTTCCTCCCGATAGAAGTCACGCAATTCCCCGTAGCACTCGACGGCCTCGCTCTGGCGGCCGGCCGCGGCAAGGACGCGCATCCGGGTGTGGACCAGCGAATCGTTTCCAGGACTCTGAGCGCAGGCCTCGGCAAGGCGATCGGCGGCCTCGTCGTACTCACCCAGCTCCGCCTGGGCCTCGGCCCAGCGCATGAGCACCTTCAGACGGATCTCCTCGATACGGTCGCGTGTGGCTTCGGCCCATGCCCCCGGGACCCCGACGAGCGGATCACCCTTCCAGAGCCCCAAAGCCTGTGAAAGGAGTTCGGCCGCAGATTGGTGCTCCCCTTCCCGTAGGCGCTTCTCGCCGTCCCCGCACAGTCTTTGGGCTCGATACAGATCAACGGAGTCGGGAGTGGCCTCCAAGACGTATCCGTGGGACCGGGATTCCAGCCGGTTCTCCGCCCCCGCCTCCCGCAGGCGCCTGCGGATGCGGGTGATGTGCGAGTAGAGGCTGGTACGGATCGAGGCCGGTGTGTCCTGACCCCACGCCCGGTCGATCAGCACCCGGACCGGCACGACCTTTCCCGCCGAGTGGGCAAGGATCGCGAGGACGAGCCGTTCCTTCGGGGGTCCCAGCTCCACCAGCCGACCGCCGACCAGTATCCGGGGCTCCTGGGAGAGGATTTGTATCTCCAACCGAACACCACCCAATGGCCACCACTCAACATCGGAGCATAATCGCACCCTCCATTTCCTGTTTCCAGGAACATAAACACTGCCAGAGGTCGACCAAAAATACACCTCCGAGACCATGAACAGCCGAGATGCCCGCCACCGACTTCGCAAGAAACCTTCTCGGGACAGGGATGTATCACCCCGGGGTATACATTTCACTCGGAAATCTATAAGCTCTCCCCGCATGCACGACAATTACACACGGGCATCGGCGCATTCCACCGCATAAACCGATGCACGCCTGTTCGCACGTGCACACCCCCGGACGTGGGCCCCTTCCCCCTTCGGGCGCGGAACGGGGTCTGCCAGGGGCAGATCTGCGGCGGGCCGAAACAGTGGAAGCCGCGGGGGCCGCGGCCGCAGGCTGGAACCACCGGCCGGGCGGGCGACCATCCCGCCACGGAGGGCCGGACGAGGAGGGTTCCATGTCCATCCACCCACTTCCCGTCGCCTCGCACGAGGCGGCGGGGGCGGCCTTCGACGACCAGATGGCGGCGCGCCTCATGCGCAGCCGCATCGTGCTGCTGGGCACCCAGGTCGACGAGACCAGCGCGAACCGGGTCTGCGCCCAGCTGCTGCTGCTCGCCGACGAGGACCCGCACAAGGACATCACGCTGGCCGTCAACAGCCCCGGCGGATCCGTCTCCGCGGGGCTGGCCGTCTACGACACGATGAACTTCATCCCCAACGACGTGTCCACGCTGGTCATGGGGTTCGCCGCCAGCATGGGCCAGTTCCTGGCCTGCGTCGGCGCCCCCGGGAAGCGCTACAGCCTCCCGCACGCGCGCATCATGATGCACCAGCCCAGCGGGGGGCTCGGCGGGACCGCCGCCGACATCGCCATCCAGGCGGAGAACCTCGCGCACACCAAGCAGACCATGGTGCGGCTGATCGCCCGGCACACCGGGCAGTCGGAGGAGACCATCTCCCGGGACCAGCACCGCGACGCCTGGTTCACCGCGGAGGAGGCCAGGGACTACGGGTTCGTCGACCACGTGGTCGCGTCCGTGGCCGAGGTCGACGGCGGCGGCATCCGGCTGGGCACGCACGCCCCCGGCTTCGCCACGGGCACGGCGGGGGGAACCCGATGAGCGGGCGGTACACGGTGCCGATGGTCGTGGAGCGCACGCCCCACGGCGAGCGGTCCTTCGACGTCTTCAGCCGGCTGCTGTCGGAGCGGATCGTCTTCCTGGGCACCCCGATCGACGACGACGTCGCGAACGTGGTCATGGCGCAGATGCTCCACCTCGACTACGAGTCCAGCGACGCCGACATCCAGCTGTACATCAACTCGCCGGGCGGCTCGAACACCGCGCTGACGGCGGTCTACGACACCATGCGGTTCGTGCGCGCCGACGTCGCCACGGTGTGCATGGGCCAGGCGGCCTCCGCGGCGGCGGTGCTCCTCGCGGCGGGCGCGCCCGGCAAGCGGCTCGCGCTGGAGCACGCGCGGGTCCTGCTGCACCAGCCCTCGGGCGAGGGCCAGGGCGTCGCCGCCGACCTGGAGATCCAGGCGGGCGAGATCCTGCGGGTGCGCTCGCAGGTGGAGGAGATCCTGGCGCGGCACACGGGGCAGACGGTGGAGCGGCTGCGCGCCGACACCGACCGGGACAAGATCTTCACCGCGCAGCAGGCCAAGGAGTACGGCCTGGTGGACGGGATCATCACCACCCGCCAGGTCGCGCCGGAGGCCGTCGGCGCGTCCTGAGGGGCGGTGGGCCCGGGGCCCGGCGGGCGTGCCGCCGGCCCCGGGGCCTCCCGGCGCCGGTCCGCGCGGACCGGGCCCCGCACGGACCGGTCGTCCCGGACGCGCTCCGCCCCCCGACCTCGCCGGGGGGCGGAGCAGGACCGCTGCGCGGCCGGGGAGAGCGAAGAGCGGCTGCGCCCTCGGCGGGCCCACCGCGGGCCGCTACGCGGCCAGGGAGAGGACCACCCCGGCCTGGTGGGCGGGGGCGGCGACGGGGGCGACCGGCGCACGCCGGAAGTCGCCCGGGCCGGTGCGTGTTCGCGTGAGCGGGACCATCACGGTCCGCTCGTACAGTGCGGCGAGCACGTCGGCCATGCTGAGGCCGAGGGAGCGGTAGACGGCGGCGAGGACCTCGGAGGAGGCCTCCTTGCGCCCGCGCTCGATCTCGGACAGGTAGGGGAGGGAGACCTGGGCGTCCTCCGCCACCTCGCGCAGGGTCCGGCCCTGCTCGGTCCGGGTCCGCCGCAGGAGGTCGCCGATGAGGTCCCGCATGAGCGGTTCCGGCGGTTCCTCGGCGCGGTGACCCCTCCGGGCCTCGTCCAGGGAGCGTAGGACGTCGGTCATCGGGTCCTCCCGGTGGGTGAGCGGTGGTCTCCTCCGAGCGTACGCTGCGGCCGGGAGGCGCACGGCGCCCTTCTGCGGAAGGCAGAACCGGCCGAGCACGGCCCTCCCCCCGGCCTCAGGGGCGGGCGATGCGGTCGACCACCCCGTGCACCCCGGCGCGGACCCGCTCCTCGGACATCCCGCGCTCCTGGCGCTGGTGCACGTGGAGCGCGGCCTCCAGGGGGGTGAGCAGGGCGTCCGCCAGGTAGGCGTGGTCGGCGTCCGGGCGCAGTTCCGCGACCAGGGAGACCAGGTGCGCGTGGTGGGCGGCGTAGGCCCCGCTCCGGTAGCGGGCCCGGGGAGAGGCGGTCTCGGCGACGGCGAGGAGTTCGGCCTGGGCCTCCAGGCGGTCGACGAAGGCGTCGGCGAAGGCGTGCAGCCGTTCAAGGGGCGGCGCTCCCGGCCCGAGGGGCGGCGGGCCTTCGAGGAAGCCCCTCTGGAACTCGTACTCCTGGGAGTCGACCATCGCGTGGGTGAGCCCGGCCAGGTCGCCGAAGCGCCGGTAGACCGTGCCCACCCCGGTGCCCGCGCGGGCCGCCACGGCCTCCAGGGTGAGGCCCTCCGTGCCGTGTTCGGCGTGGAGTTCGCGTGCGGCGGCGAGGAGGGCCTGGCGGTTGCGGGCGGCGTCGGCGCGCTCGGGGCGCGCCGCTCCGGCCATGGGGAGCGTCCGGCGCCGCGGCCCGGGGCCGCTCACGGGGACGCCTGCGGGGGTTCCTGGTGACCTGCGAACACGCGGCGAGTATAGCCAGAACCCCGCCACCCCCTTGTAAGTGGAAAAAATTCCACTTAGTATCGGCCGCACGGGGAGCCCTCCCCGGACACACCACCCCCAGCAACGCACCAGGGAGCCGACATGGCCCACGACAGCACACGGAGTCCCCTCGCCGGACGGGTCGCGCTCGTCACGGGCGGCAGCCGCGGGATCGGCGCCGCGATCGTCCGCAGGCTGGCCGCCGACGGCGCCGACGTGGCGTTCACCTACCTGAACGCGCGGGAGCGCGCCGAGGCGCTGGTCCGCGACGCCGAGGCGGCCGGGGTCCGCGCCCTCGCGGTCCGCGCCGACTCCGCCGAACCGGACCGGATCCGCGAGGCGGTCGACCTCGTCCACGCGCGCCTGGGCGGACCGGACATCCTGGTGAACAACGCGGGGATCGCCGTCTTCGGCCCCTTCGGCGACGCCACCGTGGCCGAGTTCGACCGGTCGATGGCCGTCCACGCCCGCGCCGCGTTCGTCGCCGCCCAGGCCGCCGTCCGGCACATGGGGCCGGGGGGCAGGATCATCGGCGTCGGGACCAACCTGAGCGAGCGCGCCTCCCTCCCGGAGGCCACCCTGTACACGACGAGCAAGGCGGCCCTGGTGGGGCTGACCCGCTCACTGGCCCGCGAGCTGGGCCCCCGGGGGATCACCGTCAACCTCGTCCACCCGGGGTCCACCGACACGGAGATGAACCCGGCCGACGGACCCGGCGCGGACGCCGAGCGCGCGCTGACCGCCCTGGGGCGCTACACCGACCCGGAGGACGTGGCGGCGTCGGTGGCCCACCTGGCCGGGCCGGGCGGGCGGAGCATCACGGGGACGTCGATCCTGGTCGACGCCGGGGCCAACGCGTGAGCGCGCCGCACCCTTCCGAGTGGCTCCCTCTCCCCTGGGCGCTGCTCCTGGCCGCCGCCGCCCTGGAGGTGGTGTGGGCGCTGGCGATGAAGGAGTCGCACGGCTTCTCCCGGCTCTGGCCGAGCGCCCTGGCGGTGGGCGCCGCCGCGACCAGCTTCACGCTGCTGTCCCTGGCGCTGCGCGACCTGCCCGTCGGCACGGCGTACGCGGTGTGGGTCGGGCTCGGCGCGGCCGGGGTGGTCCTGGCCGGGATCGCGCTCCTCGGCGAGGCCGTCAGCCCGCTGCGGATCGGCTTCGTCGTGCTGATCCTGGTCGGCGTCGCGGGTCTGCACCTCGTGGAGGGGGCGGCGCCGCCCTCGCGGGAGGGGTCGCCGGAGGCCTCCGGCGGCCGGGGCTGACCGCGGCCCCGCGCGGAGGGGCGGGTCCGCCGACCGCGGGCGGCGGCCGGCGCCCGTCGGGTCCGCCGACCGCGGGTCAGGTGTCGTCCACCGCCGCGCGCAGGTCCCGCAGGAGCGTGAGCACGACGGGTCGCAGCGAAGGCCTTATGGCGTCGAAGACCTGCCGCTGCTTGCGCTCCATCTCCTTGCGCCGGATGGCGAGGACCCGCTCACCCTCCTCCGTGAGCGCCACCACCGTGCTGCGCTCGTCCCGCTCCGAGCGGCGGCGCGCCATCATGCCCTTGCGCTCCAGCTGTTGGATCATGCGGGTGGCGGAAGGAGAGGAGACGCCCACGATCTGGGCGACGGCGCCCACACTCGGGTTGTCCATGCCCCGCACCGCCTCCATGAGCAGGGCCTGCGTCAGAGTGAGTTCTTCGGCACCCCGGTGTCCGTGGCCGCTGCGCGAGCGCGCGTGTATGGCCGCGTTGATCAGTTCGGTCCAGGCACGCTGGAACTCTTCGAGCTCGGCACTTGGCTGCTCGGCACTTGGCTCGTGGGTCTCGTCGGGCACGAAACGGTCCTCGCAGGCTGGGCGGGCGCCGCGGGTCCTCCGACCCGCGCGGTGGTTTGACGTTTGTGTAGTCTAACTATTAAATAGCTTAAGCACGCAAGTTCATAAGCATCCATGCCCCCACAAACCGTAGCGACACCCCGTCCACGCGTCCGCTTGTGGACGACGAGGACCGCCGCTGGGGGCAGTGGACGTCCGCCCGGCACCGGGCGGGCCCGGACCGGTCCGGGAGGGGCGCATTGACAACAGTGCTGATCGCGCATTTCATCGCAGCGGCGATCGCACCCTTACTGGTACGCCAGTGGGGCCGCAACGCGTTCTTCGCCCTCGCCGTCGTCCCCGGCGCGTCCACCGTCTGGGCCCTCTTCCAGACCCCCGCCGTCCTGCGCGGCGGCGAGCTCTCGGCCTCCGTGGAGTGGGCCCCCGAGTTCTCGCTCAGGCTCGGCCTGTACATGGACACGCTCGGGCTGGTCATGACGCTCATCGCCGCCGGCGTGGGCACACTGATCCTGGTCTACTGCGCCCGCTACTTCAACGACTCCGAGCCCGGCCTGGGCCGCTTCGCCGGGGTGTTCGTCGCCTTCGCCGGGGCCATGCTCGGCCTGGTCCTGGCCGACGACCTCATCCAGCTCTTCGTGTACTGGGAGCTGACCACGGTCTTCTCCTACCTCCTCATCGGGCACAACACGGAGCTCAAGGAGAGCCGCCGCTCGGCGATGACGGCCCTGACCGTCACCACCTTCGGCGGCCTGGCCATGCTGGTCGGCATGATCATCCTCGGCGAGACCGCCGGGACCTACGTGATCTCCGAGCTCGTCGCCGCCCCGCCCTCGGGAACCCTGGTCGAGGTCGCCCTCGCCCTCGTGATGGTCGGCGCGATGTCCAAGTCGGCGCTCTTCCCGTTCAGCCTGTGGCTGCCCGCCGCCATGCGCGCGCCCACGCCGGTCTCCGGCTACCTGCACGCCGCGGCGATGGTCAAGGCCGGCGTCTACCTGGTCGCCCGGCTCACCCCGGCCTTCCCCGACTCCGCCGTCTGGACCTGGTCGGCGCTGTTCTTCGGCGTGCTCACCATGCTGCTCGGGGGCTGGAAGGCGCTGCGCCAGTACGACCTCAAGCTCGTCCTGGCCTACGGCACCATCAGCCAGCTCGGCTTCCTCATCGTCCTGCTCGGCGCGGGCACCCGGGCCGCGGCCCTCGCCGGCGTGTCCATGCTCATCGCGCACTCGCTGTTCAAGGCGCCGCTGTTCCTCGTGGTCGGCATCATCGACCACAGCACCGGCACCCGCGACCTGCGTGAGCTCTCCGGCCTGCGCACCTCCATGCCCGGGACCTTCTGGATCTCGGTCCTGGCGCTCGCCTCGATGGCGGGCCTGCCCCCCACCCTCGGTTTCGCCGCGAAGGAGCTCGCCTTCGGCGCCTTCACGGAGGGCGGTCCCTTCGACACCGCCGTCCTCGTCGGCATCGTCACCGGCTCCGTCCTCACGGTCGCCTACAGCCTGCGCTTCCTGTGGGGGGCGTTCGCCGTCAAGGAGGACGTCCCGGACACCCCGGTGCACGCCCCCGGAGCTCTCTTCCTGGCGCCCGCCGCGGCCATGGCCGCGCTCGGCCTCCTGGGCGGACCGCTCTCCCTCCTCCTGGACTTCCTCCTCGCCCGCTACGCGGACACGGTGCCCCTGGCGCCCGGCGCGTACACGACGCACCTGGCGCTGTGGCACGGCTTCGAGCTCCCCCTCCTGCTGTCCGCCGTCTGCGTCGCGCTCGGCCTCGTGCTGTTCTACTTCCGCCACCAGGTCGTGTGGATCGGCACCCGCACCTCCTTCGTCGACCCCGACCGGGTCTACCGGCGGATGCTCGCGGCCCTGGAGAACCTGGCGCTCCAGGTCACCGGGCGGACCCAGCGCGGTTCGCTGCCGGTCTACCTCGGCACCGTCCTGGTCTCCCTGGTCGTCGCCGCGGGCTGGTGGATGGTCAGCGGCCGCATCTGGGAGGGGCCGCACCCCGAGGTGCGCCTCTGGGACACCCCGGTCCAGGTCATCCCGGCGGTGATCGTCGCCGGGACGGCCCTGCTGGCCCTGTTCGTGCGGCGGCGGCTGTTCGCGGTGATCCTCGTGGGCACCGGCGGCTACGGCATCGCCGCCCTCTTCTACCTGATGGGCGCGCCGGACATCGCGCTCACGCAGTTCCTGGTGGAGACCGTCAGCCTGGTGGTCTTCGTCCTGGTCCTGCGCCGGCTGCCCTCCCTCTTCTCGGCGCCCGCGCTGCGCGGCCGCCGGGTGTGGAACATGGCCATCGGCGCCGCCACCGGCATCCTGGTCGCCACGATGACCTGGTTCGCCCTCGCCGCGCGGCAGGCGCCCTCGGTCTCCGAGGGGTACCCCGCCGCCGCCGAGGAGGCCGGCGGGTACAACATCATCTCGGTGCTGCTGGTCGACGTCCGCGCGTGGGACACCATGGGCGAGATCTCGGTGCTCGCCGCCGCGGCCGCCGGCGTCGCGAGCCTCATGTTCGTGCGCCGCCGGGCACAGCCCCGCAAGGCTCCGGGCGGCGTGATGGCGGTGTCCGTCACCAAGTCCCCGGAGCCCGCCGGCGACCGGAGCAGCATCGACCTGGGCGAGCTGCGGATGGCACCGGACAGCATGCACATCAAGCCCAGGTGGAACAACGCCTGGCTGCCGGGCGCGGACGCCCTGCCCACCGAGCGCCGGTCGGTCATCTTCGAGGTCGTCTCGCGCTTCCTCTTCCCGGTGATCATGGTGATCTCCGTGTACCTGCTGCTCACCGGCCACACGGCGGTCGGCGGCGGGTTCGCGGGCGGCATCGTCGCCGGGCTGGCGTTCATCGTCCGCTACCTCGCCGGAGGCCGGTTCGAGCTGTACGCCACGGCGTGGGTGCAGCCGGGGGCCCTGATCGGCGCCGGGCTGGCGCTGGCCACCGGCACGGCGCTGGGCGGGGCGATCTTCGGCACCGACGTCCTCGCGGGAGGGGACGCCTACATCGACCTCTGGATCCTGGGCGAGGCCCACGTCACCGTGTCCATGATCTTCGACATCGGCGTGTACCTGCTGGTGATCGGCCTGATCCTGGACATCCTGCGCAGTCTCGGCGCCCGTATCGACGAACAGATCGAGAGGGACGCCGCACACGCGGAAGAGGACGCCAGGGCAGACGCGCTGGCCCGGGCCGAGGAGGTCACCTCGTGAACGAGTCACCCAGCCTGATCCTCGTCGTCCTCGTCGGCGTGCTCGTCGCGGTGGGGGTCGTGCTCCTGCTGGAGCGCAGCCTCACCCGTGTGCTGCTCGGCTTCATCGTGATGAGCAACGGCGTCAACCTGATGATCCTGTCGATGGCGGGGGAGGCCGGCGAGCCGCCGATCCTGTGGTTGTCCGAGCCGGAGGAGATGACCGATCCGCTGCCGCAGGCGATGATCCTGACGGCGATCGTCATCACCCTCGGCATCACCGCGTTCCTGCTGGCGATGGCGTACCGGAACTGGCAGCTCGAGGGCAACGACGAGGTCCAGGACGACGCCGAGGACATCAGGATCGTGCAGGGCGAGGGCCGCCGAGCGGTGCGGCAGCGCTTCGCCAAGGAGCGCCGCAGGCTCCAGGCCGACATCCGCCGCCAGCGCGCCGAGCTCCAGGCGACCATCGCCGCCGCCGACGCCCAGGAGCTGGCCGAGCAGGCCCGCATCAAGGCGGAGATCGCGGCGGCCCAGGCCGAACTGGCCCGCTACGAGGTCGAGGCCGAGGAGAGCGGGCCGGACGAGCGGTCGCAGGAGACCATGCGCAGGCTCACCGACCGCACGGAGAGCATGACCGCCCAGGTGCAGGAGCTGCGCGGGCGCATCCGCCTGGGACGCAGGCGGCTGCGCGAGCACCGCCGCGCCGACCGGGCCGCCGAGCGCGAGCTGTGGCGCGAGCTGCGCCGCCGCATCCGCTCGCAGCGGCGCCAGGCGCGCCAGACCATGTCGGCCGAGCGCGAGCGCCTGGCCCGCGCCGAGGACAGCGACCTGCAAGGGAGTGACTGATCATGGATGGGGAATACCTCGTCGGTTTCGTGCACTACCTCATTCCCCTGCCGGTGGTGCTCCCGCTGTTCGCGGCCGGGGTCAAGCTGGCCCTCGGCATCCGCTGGCCGCGGGTCCAGCAGTGGCTGAGCGTCATCTCGCTGGCCCTCGTGCTGATCATCGGGTTCGCGCTGATGCTGGGCGCCTACGAGTTCGGACCGCAGGCCGTGCAGGTGGGCGGCTGGGACGCGCCCATCGGCATCACCCTGGTCGCCGACCAGCTGTCCGCCCTGATGGTGACGGTCTCGGCGGCGATCACGCTCGCCGTGCTCGTCTACTCGATCGGCCAGGGCATGGCGGGCAAGGCCGAGGTCGCGCCGCTGTCGGTGTACCAGCCGACCTACCTGATCCTGGTGGCCGGCGTCTCCAACGCCTTCCTCGCCGGTGACCTGTTCAACCTGTACGTCGGGTTCGAGATCCTGCTGACCGCCAGCTACGTGCTGCTGACCCTGGGCGGCACCCAGTCGCGGATGCGTGCGGGCGCCATCTACGTGGTCGTGTCGCTGGTGTCGTCGGTGCTGTTCCTGATCGCCATCGCGCTGATCTTCGGGGCCACCGGCACGGTCAACATGGCGCAGCTCGCCGAGCGCCTCCCGGAGATCTCCCCCGACCTCAGGGTCGTCCTCCAGGTGATGCTGCTGTTCGCGTTCGGCATCAAGGCGGCGGTCTTCCCGCTGGCCGCCTGGCTCCCCGACTCCTACCCGACCGCCCCCGCGCCGGTCACGGCGGTGTTCGCGGGCCTGCTCACCAAGGTGGGCGTGTACGCGATCATCCGCGCCCAGACGCTCTTCTTCCCGGGCCAGGTCCTCAACGACCTGCTCATGTGGGTGGCCCTGGCCACCATGATCATGGGCATCCTCGGCGCGGTCGCGCAGACCGACATCAAGCGTCTGCTGTCGTTCACGCTGATCAGCCATATCGGCTACATGCTGTTCGGCGTGGCGCTCGGCAGCGAGCACGGCCTGGCCGGAGCGGTGTTCTACGTGGCGCACCACATCACCGTGCAGACGACGCTGTTCCTGGTCACGGGGCTCATCGAGCGCCGGGGCGGGTCGACGTCGCTGGACCAGCTGGGCGGGCTGGGTCGGATCGCGCCGGTGCTGGCGGTCCTGTTCTTCATCCCCGCGATGAACCTGGGCGGCATCCCGCCGCTGTCCGGCTTCCTGGGCAAGATCGGCCTGCTCCAGGCCGGTGTGGAGGCGGGCACGCCGCTCTCCTACACGCTGGTCGGGGCCTCGGTCCTCACCAGCCTCCTGACCCTGTACGTGATCGCGCGGGTGTGGAACTACGCGTTCTGGCGGACGCCCTCCGAGGGCATGGTGGCCGAGCCCGGCACCGTGCTGGAGGACGTCGAGGCCGACGACGCGTCGACCGCGGCCCTGGGGCCGGGCGAGGCGGTCGGCCCGTCCTCCCGACTCGGCGACACCTCGACCCTGGCGGGCCCGGTCGTGACGTCCGTGGTCCTGCCCAAGAGCATGGTCGGCGCCACGGTCGCGCTGGTCGCGTTCGGCCTGGCCCTGACCGTGTTCGCGGGCCCGCTGATCCACTACTCCTCGGAGGCGGCGGTGGAGCTGATGGCCCGGACCCCGTACGTCGAGGCGGTTCTCGGAGGCGCCCGGTGATCGACCTGAAGGCGAAGAAGAGGATGGGTCTGGCCGCACTGCGGCGGCGCCTGGGCAAGGTCCAGGTCCCGGTGGCGCTCGGCATGACCCTGGTGTGGCTCCTGCTGTTCGACGGCTTCCGGCTGCGCTTCGAGTCCCTCGGCCTGCTGGTCCTGGGGTTCCTGGTGTCGGTCGTGATCATGCTGGTCTTCCCGCTGCCGCCGATCACCCCGGGGTTCCGGTTCCGGCCGGTGTACCTGGTCCGCATGCTCGTGTACGTGTTCGGCAGGATGGCCGTGGCCAGCTTCCGGGTGACGGTGCAGACCCTCTCCCCCGGCCCCGTGCGCAGCTCGGTGGTCGCGGTGCCGCTGCGCACCGAGGCCGACCTCATGCTGGTGTGCACGGCGATCGCCAGCTCGATCATCCCCGGCAGTGTGATCGTCGAGGTCTCCCAGCCGAACCACATCCTGTACGTGCACCTGCTGGGCGCGGACGACGAGAAGGGCATCGAGGCCGGCCGGGAGGACATCTGGAAGCTGGAGGAGCGGATCGTGATGGCTTTGGGCACCCGTGAGGACATCGACGCGCTCCGTGCCGGACCGACCGTCGACGACCGGGGGGAGGACGCGTGAACATCCTGTGGATCGCCATCGGCCTCCTGCTCGGGGCGGCCGTCCTGCTGGGCGTGACCCGTATGGTGATCGGCCCCAGCATCCTGGACCGGGCGCTGTCCGTGGACGTGCTGCTCGCCTCGGCGCTGACCGGCATCGGCGCCTACGCGGCCTTCCACCGCGACCCGACGGTTCTGCCGACCCTGCTGGTGCTGTCGCTCCTGGGCTTCATCGGCTCGATCAGCATCGCCAAGTTCGTCGCCCGCCGCCCGGAGGAGCACGTGGCCACGCCGACCGAGCCCCCGGCCCCGGCCCCTGAGGAAGGGGGTTCGTCATGAGCGACCAGGTCGTCGCCGTCCTGGACTGGATCGCGATCCTGTGCCTGCTGGCCGGGGCGCTGCTCTCCCTCGTCGCCGGGGTGGGCCTGATCCGCTTCCCCGACCTGCTCTCCCGCATGCACACCGCGGCGAAGCCGCAGGTGCTGGGGCTCCTGCTGGTCCTGGTCGGGATCGGCATCCGGCTGATCCCGGAGGAGACCAACGTGTTCAACATCGGGACGCTGATCCTGGTGGGCCTTTTCCAGGTGGTGACGGTCCCCGTGGCCGGCCACATCGCCGCCCGGGTGGCCTACCGGACCGGGCGGGTCCACGCGGACCTGATCGTCCGCGACGAGCTGGCCGAGCGGCTGGCCGCCAAGCGCCGGGCCGACGGCGGCGGGGGGCCTCCCGAGACACGGGCCTGAGCCGGGGGGACCCGGTCCGCGCCGGAGAGGGGAACGGCCGGGGGAGGAGGTCCTCCCCCGGCCGTTCCGCGTGCCGCCGCCCACCGCGCCCCAGCGGGCGGCCGCGCGTGCGCGCGGACCGGGGTCCGCGCGCACGGGTCACCGTGCGGGGCGTCCGGCCCCGCCGTCGGTCATCAGCCTCGACCGCACGAGGAACCGGCGGCCGGTCGGCGCCTCCAGGGAGAAGCCCGCGCCCCGCCCCGGGACGACGTCGATGGTCAGGTGGGTGTGGCTCCACACCGCGAACTGCGAGCGGGACATCCACACCGGCACCGGTTCGGGCGTGCCCGCGTCCAGGTAGCCCAGGTGGACGTCCGAGTCGCCCGTGCGGAACTCCCCCGCCGGGTAGCACATCGGCGAGCTGCCGTCGCAGCACCCGCCGGACTGGTGGAACATGAGCGGCCCGTGTTCGTCGCGCAGCTCGCGGAGCAGGGCCGCGGCCTTCTCGGTGACGGCGACCCGCTCCACCTCCTCGCCGCTGCCGGGGGCGCCCATCAGAAGAGCCCCGCCGCCTGGTCCGAGTAGCTGACCAGCAGGTTCTTCGTCTGCTGGTAGTGGTCGAGCATCATCTTGTGGTTCTCGCGCCCGATGCCCGACTGCTTGTAGCCGCCGAACGCGGCGTGCGCGGGGTAGGCGTGGTAGTTGTTCACCCACACGCGGCCGGCCTGGATGTCGCGGCCCGCGCGGTAGGCGGTGCTGCCGTCGCGCGTCCACACCCCCGCCCCCAGCCCGTACAGGGTGTCGTTGGCGGTCTTGACGGCGTCGTCGTAGCCGTCGAAGCGGGCGACGGACACCACCGGGCCGAAGATCTCCTCCTGGAAGACGCGCATGCCGTTCTGCCCCGCGAACACGGTCGGGGCCATGTAGTAGCCGCCGGAGAGGTCGCCGCCGAGGTCGACCCGCTCGCCCCCGGCGAGCACCTCGGCGCCCTCCCGCCGGGCGATGTCGACGTAGGAGAGGATCTTCTCCATCTGGTCGTTGCCGGCCTGCGCTCCGAGCATGGTGCCGGTGTCGAGCGGGTCGCCCTGCACGATCCGGCCGACCCGCTCCAGGGCGTCGCCCATGAACTTGTCGTAGAAGGAGTCCTGCACGAGCGCGCGGGAGGGGCAGGTGCACACCTCGCCCTGGTTGAGGGCGAACATCGCGAAGCCCTCCAGCGCCTTGTCGTAGAACGCGTCCTCGGCCGCGGCGACGTCGGCGAAGAAGAGGTTGGGGCTCTTCCCTCCCAGCTCCAGGGTGACCGGGACGAGGTTCTCCGACGCGTACTGCATGATCAGGCGCCCGGTGGTAGTCTCACCGGTGAAGGCGACCTTGCGCACCCGGGGGCTGGCGGCCAGCGGCTTCCCCGCCTCCACGCCGAAGCCGTTGACGACGTTGAGCACGCCGGGCGGCAGCAGGTCGGCGACCAGCCCGACCAGGAGCATGATGGACGCCGGGGTCTGCTCGGCGGGCTTGAGGACCACGGCGTTTCCCGCGGCGAGCGCGGGCGCCAGCTTCCAGGTGGCCATGAGCAGGGGGAAGTTCCACGGGATGATCTGCGCGACCACGCCCAGGGGCTCCTGGAAGTGGTACGCGACGGTGTCGCCGTCGATCTGGGAGTTGTGCCCCTCCTGCGCGCGGATCGCCCCGGCGAAGTAGCGGAAGTGGTCCACGGCCAGCGGGAGGTCGGCGGCCAGGCACTCGCGCACGGGCTTGCCGTTCTCCCAGGACTCCGCGACGGCCAGCCTCTCCAGGTTGTCCTCGATCCGGTCCGCGATCCGGTGGAGGACGAGGGCCCGCTCGGCCGGCGAGGTGCGGCCCCAGGCGGGGGCGGCCCCGTGGGCGGCGTCGAGCGCGAGCTCGACGTCCTCCGCACCGCTGCGCGCGACCTCCGTGAAGGTCTGCCCGGTGACGGGCGTGGGGTTCTCGAAGTAGCGGCCCCGCACGGGCGCGACCCAGTCGCCGCCGATCCAGTTGTCGTAGCGCGGCGCGTACTCGACGATGCTCCCCGGCTGTCCGGGGGGAGCGTAGACCGCCATGGTGGCCTCCTTCTTCGGTGGGGCGCCGGTGGTGCGGCCGGCGCCCGGTTCCGAGGGGTCTGGGGCCGGTGACGCTAGTCACGGCGACGTTGCGACCACGTTGCGGGAGCGGGGCGGGGCGGGGCGGGTTCAGCCGCCGAGCCAGCGCAGCCTTCCCCGGAGGGCGGCGTGGCGTGGGGACCCGGGGTCGAGGGAGCGCAGCGCCGCGGTGACCACCCGGGGGTCGTCGCGCCACTCGGGGTCCTCCGACCAGGCCAGGAGCACGCTCGGCGGGGCGTTGGCCCCGAGCACCTCGCACACCTCCGCCTGGAGGGCGTCGCGGATCTCCGCCACCCCCGGCGCCTCCGACCGGGGCAGGACCGGTCCGGCGTAGACCTCCAGCGCCCTCCGGTAGGAGCCCTCCGCCAGGTGGCGCCGGACCTCGTCGATGTCGGTGGACGGCGGGCGGAGCAGGCGGTAGGGGCGTGACGCGAGCAGGCCGGGGCCGAGCAGTCGGCGCAGCCGCGACATCTCCGCGCGGACGGTGACCGGGGAGGCGTCGTGCTCGTTCAGCCGCGCCCCGAGCGCCTCACCGGTGAGGCCGCGCGGACTGCGGGCGAGCAGGAGGAGGATCTCGGAGTGGCGGACGCTCAGCTCCGCCTCCCGGCCGTCGAGGGCGACCAGGGCCCCGGCGCGGCCCAGGACCCGCAGCGCGGGGCCCGCCGACGGGCCCCGTCCCGGGGGCGGCGCGGGACGGGCGCCGACGGCCTCCCGCACACCCGGGGCGCGGTGCGCGCCGCGGTCCCCGGGTGCGGTCCGGGAGCGGGGAGGGTGCGCGCCGAGGCGCAGGGCCCGCAGCTCCATCTCCACCGCGGTGGCGGCCGTCCGCACCAGGGCGAGGGCCTGCGGGGAGGCGAGGTGGTCCTCGCCCGTGATGTCGAGGACGCCCAGGACCTCGCCGGTGCAGGGGTCGTGGAGGGGCGCGGCCGAGCAGCTCCAGCGCTGCACGCCTCTGGAGAAGTGCTCGCTCGCGAACACCTGGACCTCGTGGTCGAGGGCCAGGGCGGTGCCGGGCGCGTTGGTCCCCGCGGACCGCTCGTGCCAGTTGGCGCCCTCCACGAAGCACATGTCCTCCGCGCTGTCGCGCAGTCGGCGGTCGCCCTCCACCCACAGCAGGCGTCCCGCGGCGTCGCCGACCGCGACGATCTGCGGACCGGGCGCGGTGTCGACCAGGAGCCGGCGCAGCAGCGGCATGGCGGCGGCCAGCGGGTGGGCGTCGCGGTGGTCCCGCAGGGCGTGCCCGGCGAGCTCGATCCGGGGCACGGTGGTGTCGGGGTCGACGCCGTGCAGGACGCTGCGCCTCCAGGACTCGCCGACGACCGCCCGGACGGGGCCGCTGACCCGGCCGGAGCCGGTGAAGCGCTCGTGTGCGGCGGCCACGTCGCGGCGCACGGCCTCGGGGTCGGTGTCCCACGACCACGCGTTCCACGTCCCGGACATCAACGGCGCTCCCCTTCGTCGAGACGACGGCGGACCGTGCCGGCGGACCGCCCCGACACCCCGATTGAAGCCGCGCCCGCCCCTCCTGACAAGTGGTTCCGCGAGAACGGACGGAGGTCCGTCCCGGTCCGGGCAGCAGTGCCCTGGGGGGGAGGAAAGCGGCCCGGGACGGTCCGGGGGCCCGGACGTGCGCGTGCCGGCCGTCGTGCCGCCCCGCGCACGGCGGATGCGGCGGGTGTCCGGGCGGGATTCCCGCAGGCAGCGGCCCTGGACGGCGGAACGCGGCGGCCCGCCGCCGTCCGGACGTCCACGCTCCGTCGTCGCCCGGTGGCACAATACGGGCCATGTCCTCTCCCCCTTCCCCCTCCTCTCCCCCGGCGCCGCACGGCGCGGGCGAGCCCCCGGTCCGACCGTCCCGGGGCGGTCCCGCCTCCCCCGAGCCCGCGCTGCGCCCCGGCAAGCACTGGTACTGGGTGGGCGGCCTGGTCTTCCCGGCCACCCTCCTCTTCGGCGTCCTCCTCCTCTCGGGCGAGGAGGACACGCCGCCGGAGATCTTCTTCGGGATCGTGACGCCGGTGCTCGGCTTCATCGCGAGCCTGGTCGTCCTCCTGGTCGTCTTCCTGGTGCGCGCCGGCCGGGAGGCGGCGCTCCGCCGGGCGCGGTACCCGCACCCGTACCCGCCGGGCGCCCACGGAGGGCCCGCCGCGCACGGGGCGTACGGCGCCGGCCCGGTCCACGCGGGACCGCCGCCTCCCCCGTTCCGTCCCCGGATCGACCGGAGGGCGATCCGCCCCCGTCCCCGGTGGTTCTGGATCGGCGGGCTGTGCGTCCCCGGGGGCATCGCGGCCGGGGCCCTCGCCATGTGGGCGGTGACGGCCTCGGGCAGTGCGCTCCCGGACTTCGCCGGACAGGTCGAGTCCCGCGGCGAGATCGCGTTCGAGGCGGCCGAGGGAGAGGACGGGGCCTGGGGGCTGTGGGTGTCGCCCGGCGACGCCTCCCACCACTACGACTGCACGGTGGAGGGGAGCGACCCGGCCGACCACCCCTTCAGCTTCCCCGGCCTCTCCTACGAGTCCGACGGCTGGAGGCTGGTCGACGCCATCGACACCCCCGTCCCGGGCGAGTACACGCTCGTCTGCGACGGGGACCCGGGCGTCTCCTACGCGGTGGGCGACATCGCCACGGCGGAGGCCGCGAACTCCCGCCGGGACTCCGGGCTCTGGGCCCTGCTGCTGCTGTCCCTGGCGGGGATCGTCGCCGGACCGGTCGTCATCGTCGTGACGGCGGTCAGGCGGGGCCGGAGCGAGGCCCGCCTGCGCGAGGAGGCGGGGCGGGAGGCGGACGGCGCCTCCGACGGACGGCCCGGCCCGGCCGCACCCCCCGGCCCCCCGGCCGCACCGTCCGGGCCCCCGGCCGGTCCTGCGGCCGGAGGCGGCGCGGACCCGCGCTACCGGGACCACGGCATCACCATCGTCCCCCCTGACCCGGAGGGCCGGCCGCGGCCGGAGTGACGTCGGCGGGGCCGGAGGGCCTTCTCCGGCCCGGGCGTCGTTTCCCGTCCGCCACGGCGTGGAGCGGCCCGGCGCCCGCGCCCCTCCCCCTGGAGTCCCTTTCCTTCCGGGACCGTGCGCGCGGCCGGCCTCAGGCGGGCCCGGGGCCGCGCCCGGCCGGGGGAGCGGAGGGCTCCTCGACCAGTGCGGCGAGCGCGATGGTCATCGCCACCCGCGCCTCCGGGTCGTCCAGCGGCAGGTCCGCGACCCCGCCCATGCGGCGCAGCCGGTACCGCACCGTGTTCGGGTGCAGGTCCAGCTCCTCCGCGGCCCGTCCCAGGTCGCCGTGCGCGTACAGCCACGCCCGCAGCGTGCGCGCGTAGTCCGTCCCGTGCGCGGCGTCGTGGCGCACCAGTTCCGCGACGGGGTTGCGGGTGGGCAGCCTGCCGGTCTCGGCCACCAGCCGCAGGCGGCGCAGCAGCACCGCGTGCCAGACGTCGTCGTAGACCACCGGCCCGGCGGTCCCCGGCGACCCCGGCCCCGCGGCCGGCGCCCCGCGCGCCCCGCTCCGCCCCGGGGGCGCCGTACGCACCCCACGGCCGTGCAGGGTCAGGCACTCGTCCGCCTCCTGCCTGCTGGCCGGGAGTTCGGAGGGGTCGGCGGCGCCGCCCACGCCGGCGGCAACGCCCAGCTGGTCCGGCAGCCCGCGCACCGTCGACCGCACCCACTCCACCGCCGGCGAGGGGTCGTCCCCGCACGGCAGCACCGTGTAGACGGTCGTTCCGAGCAGGGTGCTGCGACCGGGACGCGACCACCCGAAACCCGTGGTGACCAGCTCGAACAGGTGCAGGATCGCCGCCTCCGGCTCGGTCCTGGCCCTCGCCTGGAACGCGATCACCCGCAGGCCCGTGGCGGGCAGGCCGAGGCGGCCGGCCGTCTGCGCCGGGTCCGCCGACCCCTCCAGCAGGTCGATCACCGACTCCGACTCCACCTGGCGTTCCAGGTCGCTGCTCACCCTCGCGCGCAGCATGTGCAGTCCCACGGTGTGCGCTCCCTCGCGCAGGGCGCGGGAGCGCCCGGCGTCCAGCGGGGCGTCGCACACCACCCACAGGGAGCCCAGGAGTTCGCGCCCCACCCGGATCGGCGCGGCCGTGCGCCCGCCCAGCCCGAGTTCGGGCACTCCGGGGACGAAGCGGGGCTCGGCGGAGGCCGCCAGCCCGGCGAACACCCCGTCGGCGTCGAGGCGTTCCCGGACCTCCTCCGGGGCCCTCCGGTCGATCACGGTGGCCCGGCGCACCCGGTCGGTGTCCCCCTGGGAGGCGGAGTAGGCGACGACGCGGGAGGAGCGGTCCTCGATCGTGACCGGTCCGCCGACCTCGGCCGCGACCGTGTCCGCGAGGGTGAACAGGTCGCTCGGCCCGCGTCCCGCCTCGGTCTCGCGGCCCTCCAGCACCAGGCCGTAGACGACGCCGGAGATCTGGCTCCAGGACACCGCGGGGTCGACGACGAGGAGGGCCAGCCCGCGCGCCCGGAGGTGTTCGCGCACGTCGTCCGCGGGGTCCGCGGCGGAGCGGAGGAGGACGACGGTGGCGCGCGCCTGCTCCGCGAGGCGGACCGCCTCGGCCGCGGAGTCCACCCCGACCGCGAGGAACGCGTCGCCCAGGGGCGGGGCATCGTCGGTGGGATCGTGCATGGCGACGCTGCGCAGCTCCCTGCGGCGCAGGCCCTCGGCGCCCATCAGCCTGGCGCCGTACCCGCCCAGCACGTTGACGAGCCGGTCGAGGTTGATCATCTCCCGCTCCCCCTCCCACCACGATGTTGTCGGATCTCGACAAAACCAGGTCACGGGAATGTCGGCCCAGGATAACCCCGTCCCCCTCCGCCGTGGACACACTCGGTAATGAGCGGCAGCACCCCCCTCGCCGGCCCTCGCTGTGTTTCTCCACCCACGGACCGATCCGTGGCGTGGGCCCGTGAAGACAAGGAACGTTCCATGACCAGGACCACCGACCGATGGATGACCAGGGAGGGCTACGAACGCCTCCAGGAGGAGCTGCGAGTGCTGCGCGGCCTCCCCGACGACGACCCGGACACCTCCGGGGCGGACGGGGGCGCGGGGAGCACAGTCCCCGCGCCCCGCTACATTCACGACCCGGCGGTGCGGCAGGCCCGCGTCCACACCATCGAGCGCCTGCTCAGCGAGGCCGTGGTGGACGAGGCCGCCCCCGACGACGGGATCGCGTCGCCGGGCAAGGTGCTCACCATCCGCTACGACGGCGAGGACGAGGCCGAGGAGTTCCTGCTGGGCCTGCGGGACGCGTCCGTCGCGGACCGGATGACGGTGTACTCGCCGGAGTCGCCGCTGGGGGCGTCCCTGCTGGGCGCCCGCCGGGGCGAGCGGCGCACGTTCACCTCTCCGCGCGGCGCGGTCATCGGGGTCACCCTGCTGGGCGCGGAACCGTACCGGGCCTTCGTGGCGGGCTGACGCCGGGCCCCATCGACCGGGCGGCCGCCCCCGGGAAAGCGGGCGACCGCCCCAGGCCCGTCCGCCCGACTGGGAGGGCGGACGGGCCGACACGGGGGCGGCCCCTCCTCTCCGGAGGCGGGGCCGCCCCCGTTCCCCTCCCACGGCCGCTCCCCCGCAGCCGCGCCGGCCTCCCGGCACGCGGCCGAGGACGCGCGAACCCTCCCGTGACGTGCGAACCCCCTGTACGGCCACGCGCCCGCCGGGGGACTCCGCCCCATAGGATGCGACGCATGGGCGAGGCTGCGGAAACGGTGTCGGAGGAGCCCGGCCCCGGCCGGACCCTGGTGCTGTCGGTCGGCCTGACACTGCTGTTCAACGCGGTGATCCTGCCCGAGTGGCTCCGCGCCCTCGACGGCGCCGGCTCCCCCGCCCTGCGCACGCTCGCCGCCGTCCTCGCGGCGGCCTACGTCGCCGGGTGCGCCGCGGCCGTCCCCCTGGCCCCGCGCCTGGGGAGCGGCGCACGCCACCTGGCCTGCGCCGCCCTGCTCCTGCTGGGCTGCGCGCTGTTCGCGGTCCTCGGGCTGCCGCACTCGTGGGTCCTCGTCTTCGGGCTCGCCGTCACCGCCGCGATCCTGCCCCTGCGCCCCACGCTGTGGGCCACCGTCCTCACCGTGGTCGGTGTGACCGCCGTGGCGCTGGCCACCGGCCGGGTGGGCGAGCAGTTCGGCAACCTCGTCATCATCACCACCGTCACCGTCGCCACGGCCCTGGCCGTGCGGCTGGTGGAGGCCAACGCCGAGCTCCGCCGCGCCCGCGACCAGGCCGCGCAGCTCGCCGTCCTCCGGGAGCGCGAACGCTTCGCCCGCGACCTGCACGACCTGCTCGGCCACAGCCTCACGACCATCGTGCTCAAGGCCGGCGTGGGCCGCCGGATCCTCGAATCCACGGGTGACGCCGACCGGGCGGCGGCGGAGCTGCGGGACCTGGAGGACCTGGGCCGGCGGTCGCTGGCCGAGGTGCGCGCCGCCGTCTCCGGGTCGCGCCGGGTCACCCTGTCGGCCGAGCTCCTGCGCGCCGAGTCGGTGCTGCGCGCGGCCGACGTCGCCCTCGAACTGTCGCCGGGCGCGAACCCCGCGGGTCCCGGTCCCGCCGGGACCGCGGAGACGTCAGTCCTCCGCCGCGAAGGGACCGGCGCCTCGGGCGGCACCGACGAGGTCGACGAGGTCCTGGGGTTCGTGCTGCGGGAGGCGGTCACCAACGTGGTCCGCCACTCCGGTGCGTCCCGGGTGCGCGTCGCCCTGGGGCCGGGCTGGATCGAGGTCGGCGACGACGGCCGAGCCCGGCCAGGCGGGGTCGTGCCGGGCGGCGGCCTGCTCGGACTGGAGGACCGCGTCACCGGGGCGGGCGGCGCCCTGACCGTGGAGCCGCGGCCCGGGGGCGGGCTCCTCGTCCGGGCCGAGTTCCCGGCGGGCCCGGACGGCGCCGGGGAGGAGGTCCCCCGGTCGGACGACGCGACCGGTGCGCGGTCCGGGGACGCGGGCGCGACCGGCGGCCCACCGGGGGACGACACGGAACCGGACACGGCGCGCGGCGCCGACGGCGGCGGGGAGCGGGGATGAGCGGGACGATCAGGGTGCTGGTCGCGGACGACCAGGCCCTCGTGCGCGGGGCCCTCGCCACCGTGCTGGACCTGGAGGCCGACATCGAGGTCGTGGCGCGGGCCGGGTCCGGCGCGACGGCGCTCGCCGAGGCGCGCCGCGTCCGGCCCGACGTGGCCGTGCTGGACGTGCAGATGCCCGACGGGGACGGGATCGGCGTCTGCGCCGAGCTGGTGGCGGCCCTGCCCGGCTGCCGCGTGCTCATGTGCACGACGTTCGGCCGCCCCGGCTACCTGTCCCGGGCCCTGGCGGCGGGGGCGACCGGGTTCGTGGTCAAGGACGCCTCCCCCGAGGACCTGGTGGACGCGGTCCGCCGGGTCCACCGGGGGCTGCGCGTGGTGGACCCCGCCCTGGCGGTGGAGTCGCTCGCGCACGGCACCAGCCCGCTGACCCCCCGCGAGCGCGAGGTCCTGGCGGCCGTGGCGGGCGGGGGCGACGACGTGGCGGCGCTCGCCCGCTCCCTCGGGATGAGCCGGGGGACGCTGCGCAACCACCTGTCGTCGGCCATCGGCAAGACGGGGACCCGGACGCGCGCGGAGGCGGCCCGGGTCGCCGAGCGCAACGGCTGGCTCTGAGCCCTCAGGTGTCCCTGCGCCGGTTCGCGCCGTGGGCGAGCAGGAGGAGCGCGACAGTCCACACCGCCAGGACCAGAAGCGCGGACCACGGGCTCGTGTGGCCCGGTCCCGCGATCCCCGCGAGCACGTGGACGGCCTCCCCCGGCAGGAACGGCACGACCGCCGGCCCTCCCGGCAGCCAGCCCGCGACGGTGGGCGCGACCAGCAGGGCCGCCACCCCCGCCACGCCGCCCGCGGTGGACCGGGCGAGGTCGGCGAGGGCCACCGCGGCCGACGCGTAGAACGGGCCCATCAGCGAGGCGCCGAGCACGACCCGCCACACCGCCGGGTCGGTCGCGTCCCAGGCCGGGAGCCCGGAGAGCCACAGGACCAGCAGGCTGACCAGGGCCGCGCCGACCGCCGCCACGAGCGACACCGCCCAGGAGGCGGTTGCCGCGACCAGGGCCCTGGCGGCGAGCACGCGCCCCCGGGAGGGCGTGGCCGTGAACGTCGTCCGGATCATCCCCGTCGCGTACTCGCCCCCCGTGGCCGAGGCGGCGAGCACCGCCAGCACCAGGGCGGCGGCGTCGACGCCGAGCAGTCCCGCGGTCAGCACGTCGAAGACGGGCTGCTCGGCCAGCGGGACGCCGGTCGTGGCGCCGAAGGTCAGGCAGAACAGAGCGGCGACCAGGAGCGCGAGCGCGACGGCTCCCGCCGCCGTCCGGCGGTTGCGGGGCAGGCCCGCCAACTTGGTCCACTCCGCCGCCACGGTGTCCCGGGCGGTGGGTCGACGGTGGTCCACGGCGGTCATCGGACCATTCCCCTTCCTTGCGGCTTCCGGGTGTTCGCGTCTGCGGCGCCGGGCTCCCCGGTCCGGCCCTCGTGTCGGCCCCGGCCCCGGGTGAGGGCCATGAACGCGTCCTCCAGCCGGGCCCGGACCGGCACCAGCTCGTGCACGGGGATCCCGTGCCGGGCGGCCAGGTCGCCCACCCGGGCGGCGTCGGCCCCGGTCACGGCGATCCGGCCGCCCCGTCCGCCGTCCACCGTCGCGCCCTCGCGGCGCAGCAGGGCGGCCAGTTCGTCCGCGCGCGGCGAGACGGCCTCGACCCGTGTTCCCGCACCGGTGGCGACCAGCTCGGCGAGGCCGACGTCCGCGACGAGCCTGCCGCCGCCGATGACCAGCACGTGGTCGGCGGTGGCCTCCATCTCGTTCATCAGGTGGCTGGACAGGAGGACGGTGCGCCCCTCCTCGGCGAACCCCTTCAGCAGGCGGCGCGTCCAGACGATGCCCTCGGGGTCCAGTCCGTTGAGGGGCTCGTCCAGCAGGAGCACGCCCGGGTCCCCGAGCAGCGCGGCGGCGATGCCGAGCCGCTGGCGCATCCCGAGCGAGTAGTGGCGGATCCGGCGTCCGCCGACCTCCTCCAGGCCGACGAGGCCGAGCACGTCGTCCACCCGCGCGCGGCCGATGCCGCCCGCGCGGGCCAGCCAGAGCAGGTGGTTCGCCCCCGTGCCCCCGGGGTCGACGGCGGCGGGGTCGAGCAGGGCCCCGACCTCCCGCGCGGGCGCGGCGAGACGCCGGTACGCGGTCCCCCCGATCCGGGCGTCCCCCGAGGTGGGGGTGTCCAGGCCCAGGAGCATCCGCAGGGTCGTGCTCTTTCCGGCCCCGTTGGGGCCGAGGAAGCCCGTCACCCGGCCGGGGGCCACGGTGAAGGTCAGGCCGTCCACCGCCAGGTTCTCCCCGTACCTCTTGGTCAGTCCGCGAACGCTGATCATCGCTCTCCTCCGGTGTCTGCCTCCAGGCTGTCCCGGATCGGAGGGGAGGGCGTAGGCCGTCCGTCAGGAGGTGACCGTGACAGGTGTCAGGGGTGCCGCGGCGCCCCGGGCGGGGCTGCGCTCCCCCGGGCCCGGCTCCCCCTGGGCCGGGGGTAGCATTCTGACCCCCGCCCACCCCTTCGCCGGTCCCATCGGAGCCCCGTGTCGCCCCACCACCCGCCGTTCCCTCCCCTCCTCCCGGGCGACCCCCGGACGGTCGGGGGCTACCGCACCGTCGGCCGCCTGGGCAGCGGGGGCATGGGCGCGGTCTACGCCGCCGCCGACCCCTCCGGCCGGCTGATCGCCGTCAAACTGGTCCACGCCGACCTGGCCGCCGACCGCGACTTCCGGGCCCGGTTCCACCGGGAGGCCTCACTGGTCCGACGGGTGGTCAGCCCCTGCGTGCCGCGGTTCGTGGCGAGCGACACCCGGGCCGCGCAGCCGTGGCTCGCCACCGAGTACGTTCCGGGCCCGACCCTGCGGCGGCACGTGGACGAACACGGGCCGCTGTCCGGCGCCCCGCTGCACGCCTTCGCCACCGGTGTCGCGGAGGCGCTGCGGGCCGTCCACGCCGCCGGGGTCGTCCACCGCGACCTCAAGCCCGGCAACGTCGTCCTCTCCGGGGACGGGCCCAAGGTGCTGGACTTCGGCATCGCCCGCGCCCTGCACGAGACCGCGATCACGCGCACCGGCGGCCTGTTCGGCACTCCGGGGTGGGTCGCCCCGGAACTGCTGCGCGGAGCGCCGCCCGGCCCGGCCGCCGACGTGTTCGCGTGGGGCGGCCTGGTGGCCTTCGCCGCCACCGGCCGGGCCCCGTTCGGTGCGGGCTCCGCCGAGTCCGCCGCCCTGCGCGTCCTGGAGGGCGAACCCGACCTCGACGGCGTGCCGGAGAACCTGCTCGGCCTGGTGCGGGGCGCGCTCGCCCGCGACCCCGGCCGGCGCCTCACCGTCCCCGCGCTCCTGGCGGGCCTCCTCGGGCCGCGCCTCGACGCCGGCGCCGGCCACGAGGAGACGACCGCCCTGGTCACCGTGGTGATCGCGGACGGATGGGAGGCGCCGCCGGCCCCGGCCGTGCCGCCCCCTCCTCCGACCCGCCCCTCCGCGCCCCCCGCCCGGAGAGCGGGCCGTCCGCCCGGACGTCCCGGTCGCGGGGGCCGCCCGTGGACGGCGGTCGGCGCCGCGCTCGCCACGCTCGTGCTGGTCGTCGGGGGCTCCTGGTACGCGGGGGACCGCTTCGGCCGAGCGGACCAGGCCGCGGAGGGCGACGACGGAGGCGACGGCGCCCCGGCCTCCCCCTCCGGGGAGCTGGCGGTGACCGTCCCCGGCGACAACGTGATGATGGTCCTCGCGGACCCCTCCGGGGGCATGGGGGCCGCCGACGGGTTCGCCGGGTGGACGTACGAGCCGCCCGAGGGGTTCGCCCGCGAGGACCACGCCATCGCGACCATGAACATCTACGTCACCTACCTCGACACCGCCGCCATGGAGGAGTCGGACGGCCTCACCGTCAGCGGGGACATCACCTACCTGCCCGAGAGCGGCGGCTACACGCTCCGCTCCGACGACATCACCCTCTACGAGGTCGGCCCCGGCCTGGAGTCCGTGCCCGAGGACCCCGACGACGGCAGGGAGGGCTACCGCGTGGAGGGCCGGACGCTCGCGGAGCTGACGCCGTCCGACCCCACCGCCGAGTTCTCGTTCGACGTGCCCGGCGCGCCCAGCTCCGTCCTGGTCGCCTACCGCCCCGACCCCGGGGAGGCCCCGAGCGGGGAGTACGCGGCGGTGCGGAGCCAGGGCGCCTACATGTGCGGGACCGCCTGGACCCAGATCTCGACGAGCACCATGGACGGGTCGTTCGACGGCGACCCCTGCCCCACCCTCGACTCGGTGGCGGGTGAGGAGGGCCTGTGAGCTTCGCACCCGTCCGTCCCGGCGACCCGGCCACCGTGGGCGCCTTCCGCGTCGTGGGCCGGATCGGCAGCGGGGGCATGGGCACCGTCTACGCGGGCACGGCCGGGCGGGGCGGTTACGTCGCCGTCAAGGTCATCCGGGCCGACCTGGCGGAGGACCCCGCCCTGAGGGACCGCTTCACACGCGAGGTCCGCCTGCTCCGACGCGTGCGCAGCCGCGCCGTGCCCGCCTTCGTCGCGGCCGGCGTCGACGGCGGGAACCCGTGGCTGGCCACGGAGTTCGTGCCCGGCCGGACCCTGTCCGACCACGTGCGGAGCCACGGGCCGCTCACCGGACCCCCGCTCGACGGGTTGGCGGTCGGGACCGCCGAGGCGCTGCGCGCCGTCCACGCCGCCGGGATCGTCCACCGCGACCTCAAGCCCGGCAACGTCATGCTCTCCCCCGAGGGGCCGAAGGTGCTGGACTTCGGCATCTCGCGTGCTCTGGACGAGACCGTGCTGACCAGGACCGGGGGGCTCTTCGGCACGCCCGGGTGGATCGCGCCCGAGCTGCTGCGCGGAGCGCCGCCCTCCCCCGCCGCCGACGTGTTCGCGTGGGGCGCGCTGGTCGCCCACGCCGCGTCCGGGCGTCCGCCGTTCGGGACGGGGCCGGCGGACGCGCTCGTGTACCGGGTGCTCAGGGAGGAGCCCGACCTGTCCGCGGTCCCGGCTCGGCTGCTCCCGCTCGTGGCAGCCGCCCTGGACAAGGAGCCGGGGCGCAGGCCCACCGCGGCCCAACTGGTGTCGTCCCTGACGGGGACCTCCTCCGACCTGCTCTCGGACGAGGTGGCGGCGGCCGTCGACAGGGCCCTGGACCGCTCCTGGCGCGAGATCCGGGCGGACCTCCCCGCCGCGCCCCGGCCCCGGCGCCCCCGCGCGCTCCTCGCCGCGGGCGCCGCCCTGCTCCTCGTACTGGCCGTGGCGGCGGGGGCGGTGGCGGCCCGCGTCCTCGCTCCCGGAGCCGGGCCGGGCGGAACTGCGGACGGGCCCGCGCCGGACGCGGCCGGGGCCGACGCGGAGGCGCACGCCGGCTGGACGCGGTCGGACGTCCGGACGGGCGGTCACAACGTCGAGTGGTGGACCGAGTCCCGGACCGGCGCCGACCTGGTGGTGAACCCCGCCGAGGCCGCCCCCGGAGACCGGCCGTCCTTCGCGGCCTCGCCCGACTCGTTCGAGAGCGCGTTCAGCATGTCCGTGGACTCGGTCGACGCGACCCCCGACGGCGTCCGGTTCGCGTTCACCGTCGACCTCATGGAGGTCGAGCTCGGCGACGACGTCCCGTCGATGCTCGCCGTCACGGCCGGGGAGGAGCCCCTGGCGCCGTCCGGGGTGGAGGCCGACGGGGAGATCGGGGCGGGCAGCGCGTTCGCGGTCACCTTCGACGGGGCGCCCGACGAAGGCCTGCTCGTCCTCGCGAGCCCGGGCTACGTCCCGAACGTGTCCGGGCTCCCGCCGACCGGGCTCTGCTACGACGCGTCCGAGCGGACCCTGTCCTCCGACCTTTCCTCGTGCGACGGGGGGACCGCCACCGGGTAGGGCGTGACGGCACCGGTGTCCTCGCCGACTGGAAGGACGCGCAGCTCCTCAGCGGTCACCCGGTTGGCCCGTCGTCCTCGAAGTACAGTTCCAACGCCTCTGTGAGCGCTGCCGACGCCTCCTGCTCGGTTTCACCTTGCGAGGCCACCCCAACGCCCACCGCTTGCGCTACGTACCCTCCGGCCCAGGGGTCGTGGCTAAGGATCCGGTCGTGCGGATCCGTGCCCGCCACGAGGTGTCCGGCGTCGGGAAGGCGCTCCCGGCCCCGGCCCGTCA
The DNA here is from genome assembly GCF_042660575.1 of Nocardiopsis tropica. NCBI lineage: Bacteria > Bacillati > Actinomycetota > Actinomycetes > Streptosporangiales > Nocardiopsidaceae > Nocardiopsis > Nocardiopsis tropica. Next base: position 36,366 of record NZ_JBHSUF010000027.1, on the reverse strand, counting down.
CCGGCCGACCCGCTGGGCGGCCTCGCCGATCATCCGCGCGACCTCCTTCGCCGCGTCCCGGGCCGCGTCGGCATCGGAGGCCCCGCCCACAATCCCCTCCAGCTCGCGGAGGCGGTCGGCACGCCGGCGACAGCTCCGGAGTTCGACGAACACCGCCCATCGGAAAAGACAGGTGTGCACGGGAACGGCGCTGCCGGTCAGCACCGCTTCGTGCGACGCCCGGTGGAACTCGGCGTCGAAGCGGACGGCCTCCGCCGGATCGATCCCGGAAAGCGCGTCCCTGAGCGCCTGTTCAGTCATGGAAGGGGTCGGGAACAGCGGTTCGTCGTGGCCGACAGTTCCACGAGCGGTCTCCGAACCCATCCCATCCCCGATCCTGGACGCGAGCAGGACACCGGGGCAGCAATCCGCCGCCGGTTCGCGGCGGGTCGCCCCGCGGGGACTCGCACGCACCTCTGCGGCCCGTCCCCGTGTACCGGGGGCCAGGTTCTCCCCAGGCTAGCGTGGCCGTCTCACGGAGAGGCGGCAACCGGGGAACGAAGCCGCTCACCGTGGCCGCCCCCGAGGCGCCACCCCGGGCCCACCTCCGGGAAGGGCCGTCTGCTGTCCTTCGGGGAGGACCGGGCGACCGTGCCCGGCGCCCTCCACGGATCGAAGGGAATCCCCTGATGCTGCACGCCCGTACCGCCCCGCACGAGAAGCGCCGCGCCCTGCGCGAGGCCCTGTCCTCGGGACGCCTGATGCGCGTGCCCGGCGCGGTCAACCCGCTCACCGCGGTGCTCGTCCAGGAACTCGGCTTCGACGGCGCGTACGTGTCGGGCGCGGTCGTGGCCGCCGACCTGGCCCTGCCCGACATCGGCCTGACCACGCTGTCCGAGGTCGCGACGCGGGGCGGCCAGATCGCCCGGGTGACCGACCTGCCCACGCTCATCGACGCGGACACGGGCTTCGGGGAACCCATGAACGCCGCCCGCACCGTCCAGGCCCTGGAGGACGCGGGGCTCGCCGGGTGCCACCTGGAGGACCAGGTGAACCCCAAGCGCTGCGGCCACCTGGACGGCAAGGCGGTCGTCGGCGCCGACGAGATGGTCCGGCGGATCCGGGCGGCGGTCAGTGCCCGGCGCGACGACGGGTTCGTGATCTGCGCGCGCACCGACGCCGCCGCGGTCGAGGGCCTGGACGCCGCGATCGAGCGCGCGCGGGCCTACGTGGACGCGGGCGCCGACATGGTCTTCCCTGAGGCGATGCGCGGACCCGCCGACTTCGAGGCGTTCCGCGCGGCGGTGGACGTGCCGCTGCTCGCCAACATGACCGAGTTCGGCAAGAGCGAGCTGCTGACCGCCGGACAGCTGGAGTCCCTCGGGATGAACATGGTGGTCTACCCGGTCACCACGCTCCGCCTGGCCATGGGCGCGGTCGAGGACGGGCTGCGGACCCTGCGCGACGAGGGCACCCAGGAGGGCCTGGTCGACCGGATGCAGACCCGCAAGCGCCTCTACGAACTGCTCGACTACCCCGCCTACAACGCCTTCGACGGCGGCGTCTTCGACTTCACGGTCTGAACGGTCGCGGTGGGACGGTGGTCGGCACGGCGATCGGCGGGGCCCTGCCGGGCGGTCCCGCCCGGGGAGTCCGTCGCGCGGACGGCGGGCTCCCCGGGACGCCGGAACGGCTAGTGGCCGCCCGGGCCGGGCTGGTTCGGCTGCCCCGGATATCCGGGCTGCCCGAGGTGGCCGGGGTATCCGCCCTGGCCGGGGTGGCCGGGCTGCGGGTAGCCCTGGCCGATCTGCCCGGGGTGACCGGACTGCGGATATCCGCCCTGGCCGGGATGGCCCGGCTGCGGGTAGCCGCCCTGGACCGGCGGGTGGCCGGCGGGGGCGTTCGGGTCGGTGGCCCGGAACCACTCCTTCGAGGACGGGCTCTCGATCAGGCACAGCACGGAGATCGCCAGGCCCAGCCCGAGTGCGGGGTTGGAGCCGGTCAGGATGCTGAGGACCGCGTTGGCCAGCGCGAGGCCGATCACGACGCGCAGGAGGTTGCGGGCCCGGGGGCCGCCCTTGCCCATCTCCACGATGACGTAGACCTCGAAGGCGGTGATGAGGAGGCCGATGACCAGGACCGCCACGAGGGCCGCCATGGGCATGCCCGCCTCGGCCTCGACCTCGGCGGCGGGCAGCGTCATGAGGACGAGGAGGCCGAGGAAGGCCGCCCCGTAGAGGAGGACGGCGATGACCGCCCGGATGATCAGGATGACCCTGACCGCCTTGAGGGCGGTCGGCATGGGAGGTCTGGGAGCAGGGGGATACACGGGGAGGTTCCTTGTCGTCGGGATCACGGACGATCCACGGGCGTTGCCGGTGATACGACTCCCCGGCGCGACCGATGGTTCCCCCGAGGGTACGGTCCCTCCCCTGGGGCGGTCGGCCGGGCCCCGCAGCGCGCCGTCGCCGGGGTTCCGGGCGCTCCACCCCCACCATGAAGAGTGACCTGCATCACATACACGGCCTCCCGCCTCGGAAAACTCCCCCGCACCAGAAGCACGCGCTGTTACCCCTGTTGACTCAAGCGTGACTAAATGATCACTTAGTTTCCAGTCTCTGACCCGCTACCAAGGAGACCTCATGATCGACCGCAGGCTTTTCCTCGGGGGCGCCACCCTGGCCGTGGGGGTCCCCCTCCTCGGCGGCTGCGCGCCGGGCCCGACCCAGGCGTCGCTCAGGTCGGACTCCTCCGCCCTGGCCAACCCGGGAGCGCTCCCGGTCAGCATCGTCAACAACACCGGCCGGTTCGCCGACGGAGAGGTGCTCGTCTACGTCGTGGGCACCGACCTGACCACGAACCAGCACGTGTGGGTCGACGCATCCGGGACGCCCCACCCCGTCAGCGAGGGCGACAACACCGACAACGGGTACACCGACTACTCGATCCCGCTCGACGCCCTCGCCGGCATGACGCTCCCCTACATGTCGGGGCGCATCTACCTCGCGCTCGGCGGCAAGCTCGGCATCCGCATCGTCATCGGGGGAGACGGAACGCCCGCGCTCCAGCTCCCCGCCGGCTGGGTGGAGAGCGACCACGGCTTCGACGTGCTGCACGACTCGGTCGAGTTCACCCACAACGACGCCGGGATGTTCTGCAACACCAGCATGGTCGACCAGTTCAGCGTGCCCATCGGCATCCGACTGACCGGCGACGCCGACCAGACCACCGGCACGTTCAAGCCGGGCGGGCGGGCGGCCGTGTTCGAGACGCTCTCGGCGGACCCGGTCTTCTCGTCGCTGGTCTACGACGACCTGCGGGTGATCGCCCCCGGGCACGCCCTCGACCAGGGGCTGTTCCCCTCGGACTACTTCGACCCCTACATCGACCAGGTCTGGTCGCACTACGCGTCCACCGACCTGACGGTCACCACGAACGCCGGGACCTTCACCGGCCGCGTGCAGGGCGAGCAGCTGGTCTTCGACGGGGGCGTCGCGCCGATCTCCCGGCCCTCGACCAGGGACGTCCTCTTCTGCGACGGCAACCTGGCCGCCCCCAACGACGGGATCACCGGGCCCGTCGCCGCCATCCTGGGCGCGGCGTTCAACAGGGCGACCCTGCTGACCGCCGCGCAGCAGCCGACCGACGACCCGGCCGGCTTCTACCAGTCGGAGATCGCCAACCACTACGCCGCCGTCTTCCACGCGAACACCGTGGACGGCAAGGCCTACGGGTTCGCCTTCGACGACGTGGAGGACTTCGCGTCCTACATCCAGGACCACGGGCCCTCCGCGTTCGAGATCACCCTCACGGCGTTCTGACGCCGCGGCTCGCACCGCCCGCGCACGCGGGCGGCTCCCGGGCCGGGATCGGATCCGGGAAGCCGCCCGCGGCGGCCCCGTGCCCGGCCCGGGGGCGAGCCCTTCCGACGCCCGGCCCACCGGCCGTCGCCGGGGCCCGTTCCGCGTGTGGGGCGCGGGGCCGGGTCGCGGCGGCGCGGTGGGCCGGGACCGGGGACGCCCCCGTGCCGCCGGGCACGGGGGCGTCCCCTTGCTCCGGACACGGCCCCGCGCCCGCTCCTTCCCCACCCGGTTCCGGAAACCGGATCCTGTGGGCACGGAACCCGGGGGCCGACCGCCACCGCGCCGGCCGGAGGGGGGATCGTGGACGGGCCCGGTGTCACGCCCGGGAAGTACGGGGCGGGGTGGGCGGGACGGCACCGTCCGAGAGCACCGGGAGGGTAGTGAGTGACCAACGGGATGGCGGGAGACGGCTGTGAGCAGAACAGTTCTGGTGACCGGCGGTACCAAGGGCATCGGGCTCGGCATCGCCAAGGGGTTCGCGGAGGCCGGGGACCGGGTGGTGATCATGGGCCGCGACGAGGCCAGGACCCGTGAGGCCGCCGAAGGCGTCCCGGGAGCGCGGTGGGCGGTCGGGGACGTGGCCAGGGCCGCCGACTGCGCCCGCGTGGTGGAGGAGGTCGTGGAGGCAAGCGGCGGCCTGGACGTGCTCTGCGCCAACGCCGGGATCTTCCCCTCCTCGCCGCTGGTGTCGATGGGCGAGGACGAGCTCGACCGGGTCCTCGACACCAACGTCAAGGGCACCGTGCTGATGGTGCAGGCCGCGGTGGAGGCCCTGACGGCTTCCGGCCGGGGGCGGGTGGTGATCACGTCCTCCATCACGGGGCCGCTGACCGGGTACGCGGGCTGGTCCCACTACGGGGCCACCAAGGCCGCCCAGCTGGGGTTCATGCGCAGCGCCGCCCTGGAGCTGGCGCCCCGCGGCATCACCGTCAACGCCGTGCTCCCCGGCAACGTGCGCACCGAGGGCCTGGACGACATGGGCCCGGACTACCTCGAGCGCATGCGCGCGGCCATCCCGGTCGGACGCGTCGGCGAGGTCGAGGACATCGCCGCGGCCTGCGTGTTCCTGGCGAGCGCCGGGGCCTCCTTCATCACCGGCCAGTCCCTCGTGGTGGACGGGGGCCAGGTGCTGCCCGAGGACGGCCAGGCCTTCGGCCGGGCCCTCGGCTCGGACTGACGCCACACGCCCCGAACCGGGGGACCGCGGCCGGGCCTCGCGCCCGGCCGCGGTCACGCCCCTGATCGGCCCCTGCCCCTGGACGCGGTTCCGGAGCGTGCGAACCGCCTAGGAACGCGCCGTGCGGCGAGCGGCGATGAGCGCCTCCACGCCGTCGAGGAGCAGGCCGAGTCCGAAGCCGAAGTCGCCGTCGTCGATCCACTCGTCACCGTCGCCGAAGGCGTCCTCCCCGACGGCCGCCGCCAGCGCGGGGTAGGTCTCGGGATCGAGGACCTCGGTGAGGATCGCGCCGTACTCCGCCAGTCCGGCGGCCTCTTCCTCCCCAGGCGGCTCCGGCCCGCCCGCGCCCAGCGCCAGGCCCGCGTGGCTGACGGCGTAGCCCGTGAGGGTGCTGACGACGTTCATCCTCTCCCCCGCGCCCAGCCCCGTGCCGTCCAGCGCGGCCAGTCCCCGGTCGAGCCAGAGCAGGGACCTCGGTCCCATGGGCGGGGCGAAGCGCGTGATGTGCAGCAGCCACGGCCGGTCGAGCAGGAAGTCCCGGTGGGCGCGGGTCCAGACCGTGAGGTGGTCCCGCCAGCCCGTCCCCTCCGGTTCCGGGGGGTCGGGCGCCGCCGCGTCGGCCATGGCGACCAGCAGCTCCTCCTTGCTGCCCACGTAGCGGTACAGCGACATCGTCGCCACGCCCATGCTGCGGGCGACGCTGCTCATCCGCACCCCGGCCAGCCCCTCGGCGTCGGCGATCCCGATCGCCGCGGCCGTGATGCCCTCCAGGCTCAGGCTCGGGCGCGGCCCGTGGCGGGACACCGGGTCGCGTCCCCACATCCGCGCCACCACAGGGGGCAGTGCCGGTCCCTCCGCCATGGCGTCTCCGTTCTCTCCCCCGGTCCGCCGCTCGCAGGACGGCAGACCTACCGGTCTTGTCCAGAGGATAGGACGATGTACTCTGTACGACGTACAGTGTATCTAGTACTCAGTTAAAGCCCCCTGGAGACCCCCGATGACCGACATCCGCGCCACGCCGGCCCCCTCCCCCGCCCCACCCCCGAGTCGGGGGCCGACGAAGGACTCCGAACGCGCGCTCGCCCCCGACCTCGCGCGCGGCGCCATGCTCCTGCTCATCGCGCTGGCCCACGCGACCGGCCTCTTCTTCGTCTCCGCGCACGGCGCCGGTCAGGCGACGGGGGTCGCCGAACGTGCCTTCGAGATCGCCATGTCCACGCTCGTCGACGCACGCGCGATCCCGATGTTCGCGATCATGTTCGGCTACGGACTGGTCCAGGTCGCGCGGCGGCAGGACGCCGCCACCGGCTCCCCCCGGGCGACGCGCGCGATTCTGCTGCGCCGCAACGGCTGGCTGGTCGCCTTCGGGCTGGTGCACGGGACACTGCTCTTCTCCGGCGAGATCCTCGGGGCGTACGGCGTGCTGGGCCTGCTGTTCACACTCGTGCTACTGCGCCGCAGCGACCGCGTGTACCGCGCCCTCCGGTGGATCGGGGGCGTGCTGCTGGTGTACGTCGTGGGCCTCGGCGGCCTGGTCGCCTGGGCCGTCGCCAACGGTTCCGGGGAACCGGCGCCGGTACCGGTCCCGGAGGAGGCGTCCTCCCTGGACGCCGCGACCTACGCGGCCTCCGTCCTCGCACGGCTGAACGAGTGGCCGGTGCACACCGGGCTCATCGTGGCCGGGTACCTGCTGCCGGTCTGGTTCGGCGCGTGGGCGGCCCGGAACCGCGTGCTGGAGGCTCCCGGGGACCACCGCCGGACATTGTGGACGGGCGTCGTCGGCGGTTTCGCCGTCGGTGTCGCGGGCGGGCTGCCTATGGGCCTGGCCAACGCGGGTGTGCTGCACGCCGACGCGTTCGCCGCGACGTGGGTCCAGCTGCTGCACCAGGTGTCCGGGGTGTTCGGCGGCATCGGCTACGTCTCGCTGTTCGGGCTGCTCTCCCTGGCGCTGTCGAGGGCGGGGAGGCCCCGTGGGAACAGCGCCGTCGTCGGCGCGCTGGCCGCGCTCGGCCAGCGCTCGCTGAGCGGCTACCTGTTCCAGTCGGTCGTGTGGGTGGTCCTGGCGTCGCCGTACACGTTGGCGCTCGGCGCCCGGTTCGAGGAGCCGACCCTCTTCGCCGTCGGGTGCGCGGTGGTGGTCTGGCTCGTCAGCGTCGTCGGCGCCGACCTGATGCGGCGCCGCTCCCTGCGCGGCCCGGCCGAGGTCCTGCTCCGGAGGCTCACCTACGGCCGCTCGCGGAAGACCGCCTGAGCCCTTCCGCCGCATTCCCCTAGCCTGCCTGCCGACCCGACGCAGTGAGGGCTGGGGACCCGTGAGGAGGAGGCGACCCCGACCGGCCCCGACCCGTCCGATGGCGTGTCGGTCGCACCGGCGGAAACGGCGGCCGGTGCGACCCAAGAGCCCCCTCCCCCGATGATCTAGAGGCCCCACCCCCGATGATCTTGTACTTATAGACGTTCTCGACGCCCAACCTCGCTATAAGTACAAGATCATCGGGGGGAGGGGGCGGGGGCGGGCCCCTGCTCTGAGCTGTGCAACCGCCCTGTCCGGGAGTGGCTGATCCCCGGACGGGGCGGTCACGGCGGGCCCCGTCACCACGCACCCCGGTGCCGCAGAAAACCTGCTCCCCACCCCGGTCCGGGTCCCGACCGGCGCCCCTTGACCTCAACTTAAGTTGAAGTTCAAGAATGTCGACCACGTCCACCGACACAGAGGAGAAAGACGTGCGTACGACAAGTGATCCGCCCCAGGGGGCGACCCGACCCGGAGTGCTGTTGGCCGTCGTCATGACGGGTGTGCTGGTCGTGGCCATGTCGATCTCCGGAACGGCGGTGGCCGTCCCGAGCATCGGCTCGGACCTGGGGGCCTCCGGCGCTCCGCTCCACTGGGTGGTGGCCGGGTACAACCTCACCTTCGCCGCGTTCACCCTCGTCTGCGGCTCCCTCGCCGACCTGTTCGGAAGGCGGCTGCTGTTCGCCGCCGGGGCGATCGTCTTCGCGGCGGGCAACGCGGTCGGCGCCCTGGTCGGTGACGTCCTCGTCCTCGACGCCGCCCGCCTGGCCGCCGGTGTCGGCGGTGCCGCGATCATGGCCAGCGGCGGAGCGCTGCTGGCGACCTTCTTCGAGGGGGCCGCGCGAACCCGTGCCTTCGCGGCCATGGGCACCATGGCCGGGGTCGGCATCGCCGTCGGCCCGACCCTGTCGGGGCTGCTGGTTGGGGCCGTGGGCTGGCGGGCGGCGTTCCTCGTCTACGCCGCGGTCGGCCTGCTCATCCTGGTCGGCTCGCTGTTCATCACCGAGTCGCGCGCCTCCGACCGGCCGCGCGTCGACTGGGCCGGGGCGACGACCTTCATCGCCGGTCTGGCCCTGGTGATGTTCGCGGTCATCGAGGCGCCGGAGGCGGGCTGGACGAGCCCGGAGGCGCTCGGCGCCCTGGGCGCCGGGGCGGTGCTGCTCGTGCTCTTCCTCCTCATCGAACGCCGGGTGGCACAACCGGTGCTCGACCTGGCCCTGGTGCGCAACGGCCCGTTCATGGCGTGGTGCCTGGCCACGCTGACCACGTCGGTCGGGTTCCTCGGCGTGCTGGTCTTCCTGCCGACCTACCTCCAAGGGGTCCAGGGGGTGGGCGCCCAGACCGCCGGCCTGATGATGCTCATGCTCACGGCACCGGTCCTGGTGACCCCGCTCCTGGGCGGGTGGCTCATCACCAGGGGCGTTTCGCCCCGGGGGCTGATCATCCTCGCTCTGCTGTTCGTCGCCGGGGGGAACGGCCTGCTCACCGTCCTCCATCCGCAGGTCGGCCCACTGGCGCTGGCCCTGCCCTTGGCCCTGATAGGCACCGGCATGGGCCTGTCGTTCGGCATCACCGACGGCCAGGCGATGACTCTGGTCCCCTCCGCCAAGGCGGGTATGGCGGCGGGCTTCCTCAACACTCTGCGCGGCGGCGCCGAGGCCCTGGTCATCGCCGTCTTCGGGGCCGTGCTGACCAGCGTCGTCGCCGCCCGCACCGGATCGGTCGAGGTCGCCGCACGTGCGACCGCCGGTGACCTGACGGGCCCCGGGTCCGGGGCGCTGGCCGAACACCTCACGGCGGCCTGGGACATCGCCTCCTGGGGTGTCGCGGCTCTGTCGCTGGCCGCCACAGCCGGTGTGGCCGTGCTGCTGGCCCGGCGTCGGAAGGCTCCTGGAGGGGAGCGGGACGCCGCCGGGAGGGAGGGCGACGTGGTTCCCGGGTAGGCCCGGAGACGGCGAAAGACACTCGGCGACGCGAGTGTTGCGCGGGGCCTGGTCGGCGTCTCGGGCCTACCCGTGGCGGACGGCGCCGAGGAGCGCTCCCCACTCACGGCCGGACAGGAGGAAGTGCCCGTCCGCAGGGTTCTGGGAGTCGCGGACTACGGCGGTCCCCTCCCCTACGTCAGCGAATTCCACGCAGTTCTCGGTGCGCGCGCCGGAGTAGCTGGACTTGCGGAACATCAGGTGGGGAGTGCTGGCGGCCATCATCGGTGTCCTCCAGTCAATCGAGGCTGCTCGGTGGCCTCTACTCGGCAGAGTACGGCGGGAGAACGTCGGAAACCAGGCACCTGATGGTGCCCTTCCTGTCACCAAGCGACTGGGGCACGTCCTTCCACAACCCCTGGAGCAAAACCAGGTTCCTCGCCCGCCACCGGGACGTAGGACGGCCCCGGCTTCTACCGAGGCCGTTGATCGTCCAGACTTCAGAACTGGTCGGAACCGGTCACCTGTCCGATCGGGAACGAGTGGCGGGGACAGCAAGGCGTACTTTCCGGGCATGAGTCCACCGGGGTAGGGTGGTCCGTGGATGAATGCGTAGAAGGCCCCGACCGCGACGGTCGGGGCCTTCTTGCGTCGCGTCTACGCCTGGTCGCGGCGGGCGACGGCGAGCAGGGCCTGCCACGCATGTGTGTCGGCGATCGTGAGATGGCCCAGGTGGCGGTTCTGGGTGTCACGGACGGCTGCGCCAGCCTCCAGGTCGGCGACCTCGACACAGTCACGGGCGGTGCTGCTGTAGCTGGACTTGCGGAAGGTCAGTTCGGTGGATGAATGCATGGTGTGACTTCCTAGTCGGTGATCATCTTCTTCATCATGCGGAGAGAGTCTGCCTGGGACAGAGCGGTCACCTGGAGGTGGCCGAAGACCACCCGGTACTCATCGACCTCTTCGTGCTCCTCCAAGAACAGGCCATCGGTGCGGGACTCGAGGAACACCAGTGGTCCGTCGAGGTCGTCCTGGAAGTCGAGCAGGACGAACGGACCGCTGATACCAGGATGAAGTCCAGCGGTGAACGGAAGCACCTGGATTGTGACGTGGTTGTCCGGGTCTTCCGAGAGGTCGATGAGCCGATGAAGCTGGCTGCTGGCGACCTTCCCCTCTGGCAGACGGCGAAGTACCGATTCATCGACCACGGCCCAGACGGTCGGTGGCTGGTCGCCGGTCAAGACCTCCTGCCGAGCCATGCGGGCTTCGACGATTCGATCTACCTCGGCGGCCGGTCTGGCAAGAGACGCGCGAGCACTGGCTGCGGCGTACTCCTCTGTTTGGAGTAGGCCAGGCACCACCACGGGCTGCCAAGTGGAGACCACGGACGCCTCGGACTCGAAGCCGACCAGACTGTCCGTGCCGAACACGTCCTTGAACTTGGTCCACCAGCCGCGTTCTCTCGACTGTCTGGCCAGGTTCAGGATCGCTTCGCGCTCGGCGTTCTCGGCCACCTCGTAGTAGTCGAGCAGCTGGCGGATGTTGCCCAGGTCGGGGCGGATCCATTTGTTGCCCTCCATGTGCGCAAGGCGACCGCGCGACCATTCCAGATCGTCGGTGACGACCTCCAGGGTCTTGCCCTGCTCATGCCGAAGGTGGCGCAGCACTGCGGACAGGCGCCGACGGCGCACGGTGGGGCTGATTCTCCTGGTCATCGGGCCTCTCCCCTGGGGTGGTCGTGCCGATCGTATGGCAGAACTTCTCAATCAGGCATCTTTCGGAATCTTGGAATCGGATTCCTGTCATGCACTTGCAAACTTTAGATTCCTAAGTTCATCATAGGAGAGCATTCATCCGAGCCGCCCTCATCCAGCGGCACCCCGATGAAGGAGGCGCCCTGTGCGCTACCTGAACCCCTCGGCCCTGGTGGCCGCCCGCTACATCGCCTCGGAGGCCATGCGCCGCCGACGACCACGGCGGGCGGCCCGGGTCCGGGCCTACGCCCCCGCCCGCTTCGTGCCCTGCGCCCCGACGCCGCACGACATCCTGAACGCGGTCCTGGACGGCCTCCACCGGCTGGAGGTGAGGGCGGCATGATGCCCCCGCACTGCGCCGAGACCTCCCTCGACCGGAACGGCATCCCGCGCTGCTGCGTCATCGAGGCGGGCCACGAGGGCGACCACATGGACCACCAGGCCCGCACCTGGGAACCCCCGAGCACGGTCCTCGCCCGCCTCCAGGAAACCTGGGGCCGCACCCACCGCATCATCTGGACCGGCCGCATGTGGATCGCCACCGCCCACCGCGACGACGTCCACTGGAGCACCGAGGTCGAACCCACCCCGGCCCAGCTGGAGGCGAGCCTTCAGAAGCACTCCCGGCCGCCCGACCGGCCCCGCGCCCGCTCCGCGTCCTCCGCGCCCTCAACGCCTTCCGCGTCTTCCACACACTCCGCGTACCGGGTCCTCGACGTCACCGACACGGGAGGCGCCCCGTGAACCGACAGCGACCGCCCCGACGGGGCCCCGCCCGCATCTGCGCCGACGACGCCCCGCTCACCCCCGAGGAGCAGGCCGCCTACGACCGCCAGGGCGAGCTGATCGCCCTGGAACTGCGCTGGGAGAACGCCCTCCGGGCCGCCGGGCACCGGGTCCCCGCCACCATGGACGGCGTCCGCTGGGGCAACGGCGACAGCAGCCGCGAGGACAGCACCCGGGCCCGCGAGGACGGGTAGCGCCCCGGGAACCCGAGCCGGACGCAGGGCACGGGGCCACCGGGCGACAGCCCGGCGGCCCCGGTCCGCACCCGCTCGTCCTACTTCCGCGACCACCCTCGACTTCGCCGCAACATCCGCCTACGCATACGCTTCGAGCTGGAGAAACGACCGATGACCCCCGTACAGCCCCTCATGGACACCGCCGAGGAACTCCTCACGCCCGGCGAGGTCGCCCGCCTGTTCCGCGTGGACCCCAAGACCGTCACACGCTGGGAGAAGGACGGCCGCCTCACCTCCCTCCGCACCCTGGGCGGTCACCGCCGCTACCCCAAGGGCCAGATCACCGACGTGCTCAACGCCGAACCGGCCGGCGGCGAGGTCGTCCGCGCCCTGGAGAAGGTCCACGCCCTCGCCCTCGAAACCGGCGCGACGGCCGAGGCCGGGCACATCGCCGACCTGATCGGCACACTCCACGGGAACGGGTGACGCCCGCCCGGACGAACCGCTCCACGTCTCCGGATCCACCAGCCCTGGAAAGCGCCATGGACAAGATCTGCCCGAACTGTCTACAGCCCTGGCCCGCCTGCGTGTGCGTGGTCCCCCTCGGACAGGACACCGCCGTCACCGTGTCCTGGTGCCCCTGGCCGCACCCGGTCCTGTCCCAGCAGTTCGGAGGGCCGCTGCTGGAACCCTTCGGCCGGACGGACACCTCGGACCCGCCGAAGGAGTTCTGCCGGGACTGCTCCCAGCCCTGGCCGTCCTGCCGGTGCGAGGGCCGACGCCTCTGACCCCGCAGGACACGGCCGTTCCGCTCTCCCGGCCGGGAGAGCGGAACGGTCCGGGTTCGCCCCCGACCCGGGCTAGGCCAGGCCGAGCGGGCCGTCCGGCGCGGGGACGAAGTGGCGGGCGACGTCCTCGTCGGAGACCGCCTCCAGGGTGTCCGGCACCCACTTGGGCGAGCGGTCCTTGTCGACCACCTGCGCGCGGACGCCCTCCGCCACGTCGGGCGAGGCCAGGGCCGCGCAGGAGACCCGGTACTCCTGTTCCAGGACCGCCTCCAGCCCCGGCAGCTCCCGGGCGCGGCGCAGCGCCGCCAGAGTGACCTTCACGGCGGTGGGCGACTTGGCGAGGACGGTCGCGGCGGCCCGCGCCGCCTCCGGGTCGCCGTGGGCGCGCAGCCGCTCCACGACCTCCTCCGCGGTGTCGGCCGCGTAGCAGGAGTCGATCCAGTGCCTCCGGCCGCGCAGTTCGGAGTCGGGCGCGGCCTCGGCGAACCGGCCCACCGCCTCGGCGACGTCCCCGGCGGAGGCCGCGTCCGCGAACGCGGCGGCCAGGTCCGGCAGCCGGTCGGAGGGCACGAAGTGGTCGGCCAGGCCCAGGTACAGGGCGTCGCCCGCGCCGACCGACCCGGCGGTGAGCGCCAGGTGGGTGCCGGTCTCCCCCGGCGCCCGGGACAGCAGGTACGTGCCGCCCACGTCGGGCACGAAGCCGATCGTGGTCTCGGGCATCCCGAGGACCGTGCGCTCGGTGACGATCCGGACGGACCCGTGCGCGGACACCCCCACGCCGCCGCCCATCACCACGCCGTCCATGAACGCGGCGTAGGGCTTGGCATAGCGGGCGATGTGCGCGTTGAGCAGGTACTCGTCACGCCAGAAGGCCGCGGCGCGCAGGTCCCCGTCGAGGGCGCTGGCGCGGATGGCGCGGACGTCGCCGCCCGCGCACAGGCCGCGCTCCCCGGCGCCGTCGATCAGGACGGCGGAGACCGCGTCGTCGTCCTCCCAGGCTGCGAGGGCGCTCCGGAGGGTGTTCACCATGGCGTGGTCGAGGGCGTTGATGGCGCGGGGGCGGTTGAGCGTGAGGCGGCCGAGGCGGCCCTCCACCCGCGACAGGACCGTGTCCCCGGCGGCTCCGGCGGCGGACATCAGGCGGCCCCCGTCAGGCCGCGGGCGGTGATCGGGTTCATGGTCTCGTTGGTCCCTTCCAGGGTTCGGTGCACCCGCAGGTCGAGGACGATCCTCCCGGTGCCGTACCCGGTGGGGCAACCGCGGCCCCCGCGCGGCGGGAGGGCCCGGTCCGCGGCCGTGGACTCGGCCCGGGCCCCGGCGGCGAACCGTCCGGCCACGGCGCACAGCCGCGCCGGGACACGGGGCCCGGGGTGACCGGGCCCGGCGCGACCGGGAAGAACGACGCCGCCATGCGCACGGTCGGCCGGGAGGGCCGGGGCCGTGGGCATGGCGGCGGGCGGACTGCTCGTGACGGCGCTCGCGGCGTCCCGGGGCAGGAGGACGCGCTACGCGCCCCCTACGCGCCGGTCGGGACGGTGGGCCCGGCCGTCACGGTGGTGCTCGTCGGACGGCTCACCCGTCCCGTGCACGGGCACGGCGGGCGACCGCCGGCCCGGGGCCCGCTCTGCGGAGGGGCAGCCCCCGTTTCAGGAGGCCGCCTGCCTTCCGATGTCGCGCAGCAGCAGGTGGGCCTCGTCCAGACGGGGACCGAACGCCTCCGGGGTCTCGGAGAGGCGCATGGCGGTCAGCTCGCAGGCCATGGCGGTGTGGGCGGCGAGCACGGCGACGTTCTCGGGCGTGCCCGCCTCCACCAGGGCCCCGGCCAGCCGGACGGCCCGCTGGTGCTGGGTGAGGAGGTAGCGGGAGCGCAGTTCGGTGCTCTCCGCGAGCAGCCGCACCAGGACCGCGGAGTGGGCGGGGGACAGCGCGGCGTGCGGCCGGGTGGCCGCGTTGGCCTCCCGGAGCAGGCCCACCGCGGTGTGCAGGTCGTCGCCGATCGGCTGCGTGGCCTTCTCCCGCACGTAGGCGCACATGCGGTCGACCTCGGCGTCGTCGTCGGCGAACAGCACCTGCTGCTTGTCGCCGAAGTACCGGAAGAAGGTGGTGCGACCCACCTCCGCGCGCTCCGCGATCGAGGCGACCGTGACGTTGTCGAATCCGTGTTCGGCGAAGAGTTGGAAGGCGGCTGACACGATCATGGCTCGGGCCTTACGCCGTTTGCGGGCGTGGAGCGTGTCCGGGGGGTGTTGCATGAGGCGACCCTATCGAGTGGGAACCTGGTTCTCCCTGGTACGCGGGACCATTGGGACGGTAGTCCTGAAACGCACAGTGAGAACCGGGGAGCGGGAAGTCGTCTGGCCTGTTGTTCACGAGGAACGCAACCGTGCGGGCACAGGCCGGATCCGCACGGGTGCACCGGTTGGCCCGGAATTTTATTGCAGAGGAGTCTCGGTCTGACACCCGCCTTCCACTGGGGACGGAACACCGCCAGGAAAGTGGTTCCCCTCTCAGGGCGGTTATGCCGCCGAGGGGCGAACCATTTCCGGTTGGAACTCAT
Organism: Nocardiopsis tropica; assembly: GCF_042660575.1. NCBI lineage: Bacteria > Bacillati > Actinomycetota > Actinomycetes > Streptosporangiales > Nocardiopsidaceae > Nocardiopsis > Nocardiopsis tropica. The sequence continues at coordinate 21,071 of NZ_JBHSUF010000027.1, read as the reverse complement.
TAAACACCGGCGGTAAATCGTTCAGGTTCCTAACCATTGACTCCCTCCCCTGTCCGGAACCCGCCACGGCCACGTCTCCTCACGGATTGTCACACCCTTGTGCCACAGTGGAGTCATCGATCGGTTCCTGGAGTTGGTCATGGCATATCTGCTGCTCATCGGCACACGCAAGGGCCTCTTCACGGCCCGGAGCGAGGATCGTCGGCGCTGGGAGGTGGAGGGCCCCCACCGGATCGACGCCGCGGACTACGCCAGCATGAGCGCGGTGTACGCGGTCGGCGTCGACCCGCACACCGGCCGCCTCCTGGCGGGGGCGGAGAGCTCGCACTTCGGCCCCAGCGTCTGGTACAGCGACGACCTCGGCCGCACCTGGCACGAGCCCGCGTCCGCGCCCATCGCCTTCCCGGAGGACACCGACGCGTCCTTCGTCCGCGCCTGGCAGTTCGCCTTCGGCGACGACCCCGGCACCGTGTACGCGGGGGTCGAGCCGCACGCGCTCTTCCGTTCCACCGACGGCGGCCTGAGCTTCGAGCTGGTGCGGGCGCTGTGGGACCACCCGCACCGGGCCGAGTGGTTCCCGGGCGCGGGCGGCGCGGCCATCCACACGGTCCTGCCCGGCGTGCTCGGCGCGGGCGACCGCTCACCCGACGCGATCACGGTGGCCATGTCCACCGGAGGTGTCTACCAGACACGCGACGGGGGCGCGAGCTGGAACCCGGCCAACCGGGGCATCTCGGCGGTCTTCCTGCCCGAGGAGGAGCCCGAGTTCGGCCAGTGCGTGCACAAGGTGGCCGTCGCCCCGGACGGGTCGATGTACGCCCAGAACCACCACGGCGTGTACCGCAGCGCCGACCCCGCCGGCGAGGGGTGGACAGCGGTGGAGGAGGGGCTGCCCACCGACTTCGGGTTCGCCGTGGTCGCCCACCCGCACCGTCCGCTCAGCGCGTTCAACTTCCCGGTGGTCAGCCAGGAGGTGCACCTGACACCGGGCGACCGGCTGTCGGTGTACCGGACCGACGACGGGGGCGGGAGCTGGCGCCCGGCGGTCCGGGGGCTGCCGCAGGACCCCTACTTCGGAATCGTGCTGCGCGACGGCGCCTGCACCGACGGCGCCGACGTGCCGGGCTTCTACTTCGGCACCCGCTCCGGCGACGTCTACGCCTCCACCGACGACGGGGACAGCTGGGAACAGGTGGCGGCGCACCTGCCCGACGTCCTGTGCGTCCGCGCGGCGGAGGTCTGACATGCGTGTGACGGTGCACCTGCCGGGGCTGCTCCGGGCCGACGCCGACGGCGCCGCCCACGTCCCGGTCGAGGTCGCGGACGGCACCCCGCTGGGCGGGGTCCTGGACGCGCTCACCACCCTGCACCCGGGCCTGGACCGGCGCATCCGCGACGAGCGCGGGGAGCTGCGCCGGTACGTCAACGTGTTCGTGGACGGCGACGAGTGCCGCGGCGCGGGAGGGCTGGCGGCGCCGGTCCCCGACGGCGCGAACGTGCGGGTGCTCCCGTCCGTGGCGGGCGGCTGACCCCGGCACCGGACGCCGTCCGGCCCCCGCCCCGCCCGGGGCGGGGCGGGGGCCGGGCCGGCCGTCCACAGGTGCGCGGTCGCCCCTACCGGTGGGCGTCCGCCTGCGGTTCGCTTGATACAGGGGGCCCAGAGGGTCCGCCCGCACCGTGCTGCCCCGGCCCCGGCCCCGGCACGGGCACGGGACCGGAGCGGCGCATCGGCATCGGCCGCAGGTACGTCAGGCTCCGCCACAGCCACTCCAGGGGGCCGAGACGCAGCCAGCCGCTCCACACCCGCGCGAAGGCCGCCGCCGCGACGAAGAACGCCAACGCCACGCCGTACTGCGCAAGCAGCGGGATCTCACCCTCCAGCGGCCCCATCGCCGCCAGGAACACCGCCGTGCTGGCCAGGTACACCGTGAGGGTCATCCGGCCGAGCGGGGCGAGGGCGCCCAGCACGCGGGCCGACGTCCGGCCCCGGCGCACGAGCCACCACACCAGGCCCAGGTAGAACAGCGCGCCGCCCCCGCCCATCAGCGTGGACGCGAGGGACACCAGCAGCGACGACCCCGGCCGGACGACCGGCATGCCGTCGTCCCCGAGCACCGGGACGCCGTCGGCGCCCATCTCCATCGGGAAGAACACGTCGGCGGCGAGCATGGCGCCGTACCCGAGCACCTCGAGGGCCAGCCCGGTCCACAGCATGACCACCGGCAGGCGCGACGGAAGGCCCTCGGCTCCCGGCGCGAGTTCGGGGCGCCGGGCCAGCCACGCGCCCACGCAGAAGAACCCCAGGGTCTGCGGCACCTGGACGACCAGCGTCGTCCAGCTGTGCGAGGGCAGCAGGGAGTGGAGGAGGAGTTCGGCGAACGGCGCCGCCGCGAACAGCGCCAGGGCCGCCACGAGGGGGCGCCCTCGGGAGCCGCCGGTCAGCAGCGGCATCAGGGGGACGAGGACGAGCGCCGTCAGGGCGTAGTGGGTGAGGATGTCGCCGTCGAACACCAGCAGGTGCGGCACCCCGAACAGCAGGCCCAGCACGGCGTAGCGGCGCGCCATCACGGCCGCCGGACGCCCGCCGTGCCGGACCGCGGAGCGCCAGGCCAGCACCGCCCCGACCCCGATCAGGACCATCAGCACCGCCCGTGCCTTGCCGCTCAGCAGCAGGCTCAGCCCGGTGTCCACGAGGGAGGTCAGGGTCGACCGGTCGCGCTCCCCCGCCATCTCCGCCGAGAACACGACGAAGGGCGCGTTCATCAGCACCACGCCGATCATCGCGAGCGCGCGGGCGACGTCGAGGAAGGCCACGCGCCGGGGAGCTCCCGGCGGCGACGCGTCCCCCGCCCGGCCGTCCGGCCCCTTCCGCTCCCCGGCCCCCGGGCCCGGTGCGGCGGCCGACGCGGGCGCGTCCCCCTCCGCGTACCCGGGCACGGGGGCACGCACCGGCTGCGGGGTTTCCCCCGGTCCCCGGTCCTGCTGCGGATACGGCCCCGGCCCCGCGGCGGCGCCCGGCTGTACGTCGGTCACGTCTGCTCCCCTCGTGTGCGGACCTCCAGACTCGCTCCGGGCCCCTCCCGCGCACATCGACCGAACAGCCGAACGGCGTCCCCGGCCCCCTCCTCCTTTCGGCCGAGGGCTCCCGGAGCGGCGGCGTCTAGCCTGGGCACATGGCGTCGAACAACATCCCCTCCCCGCTCCACGGCCGCCTGCCGGGACTGGAGGGCGCGGCCGTCCGGCTCGTTCCGTGGGCCGTGGCGGGGGTGCTGGCCCTGACCTGGGGATACGACCTGGTCGGGACGGCACAGACGCAGACCGTTCCGAACTGGGCGGGACCGCCGCACTCGCCCATGGACTACGTCCCGGTGGTCGCGGGCGCGGTCGCGGTCGTGCTCGCCCTGGTCGCCCTGAACCCCCGCGCGGGCCGCACGCCGACCACCGTCTACGGGGTCGCCGCCGCGCTCGTGGTGATCACCGCCTCGGCCGTGCTGGCCCCCCTGCCGAAGGGCATGTTCGGGTACGCCTTCGCGCCCTCGGAGATCCTGCCCCTCCTGGTCCTGCTGTCGCTGGCGGCACTGCGCTGCCGCCCCTGGCAGGTCGCCGCGGTCGCGGTGTGCGCGTTCGCGGCGGGCCTCACCGACCACCTGCGCGAGCCCAACAGCTACGGGGTCGTCTCGCCGGCGCTGATGATGGTGACGGCAGGTCTGGTCCCCGGCCTGTACCTGCGGTGGAGGGCGTTCCAGCGGCGGTCCCACGCGGAGCGGGCGCGCGCCCAGGAGCGCCTGGCCGTCGCCCGCGACCTGCACGACGTGGTCGCGCACGAGGTGACCGGCATCGTCGTGCAGGCGCAGGCGCTGCGGTACATCGCCGAACGCGACCCCGGGGCGGTGCGGGACGGGCTGCCCGAGATCGAGGCCGCGGGGGCGCGCGCCCTGGAGTCCATGCGGGGTATGGTGACCCGCCTGCGCGAACCGGACGACGTCCCCCTCTCCCCCGACCTCTCCGGCGGGCTCGCCCGCCTGGAGGCCGCCGCCTCCGACGGCCTCCCCCGCGTGTCGGTACGGTGCGAGGGGGACGTGGACGGCCTTCCTCCGACCGTCGGCACGGCGGTCCTGCGGATCGTCCAGGAGTCCGTCACCAACGCGCTGCGGTACGCCCGCGGGGCGGCCCTGGTGGACGCGGTGGTCCGCGCCGGGCCGGACGGGGTGGCGGTGGAGGTGCTCGACGACGGCCGCGAGGCGGGGAGCGGCGTCGGCGGCGGATTCGGCCTGGTGGGGATGGCCGAACGCGCCCGGATCCTCGGCGGGGAGCTGTCCGCGGGGCCGCGCGGCGGAGGGCACGGATGGGAAGTACGGGCGTGGCTGCCTCTGGAGGGGGACTCATGACGATCCGTGTGCTGCTCGCGGACGACCAGAGCATGGTGCGGACGGGGTTCCGGTACATGCTGGACGCCGAGGACGACATCGCGGTGGTGGGCGAGGCCGGGGACGGCCTGGAGGCGGTCCGGAAGGCGCGGGAGCTGCGCCCGGACGTGACGCTCATGGACATCCGGATGCCGGGCGTGGACGGTCTGGAGGCGACCCGGCGGCTGGCGGGTCCGGGGGTGGAGGACCCGCTCCGGGTGGTCGTGGTGACCACGTTCGACCTGGACGAGTACGTGCACGCGGCGCTGGGCGGCGGGGCGGTCGGGTTCCTGCTGAAGGACGCGGGCCCGGCCCTGCTGATCGAGGCGGTGCGCGCTGCCGCCCGGGGCGACGCCCTGGTCTCCCCGCAGATCACGGTGCGCCTGCTGCGCCACTTCTCCGCGACGGCCCCCCGCTCCTCCCCCGACGACGGCGGGCTGACCCCGCGGGAGCTGGACATCGTGCGCTCGGTGGCGCGGGGGCTGACCAACACCGAGGTCGCCGCGGAGCTGTTCGTCACGGTGAGCACCGTGAAGACGCACCTGGCGAGCGTCCAGGGCAAGCTCGGGGCGCGGAACCGGGTGGAGGTCGCCGCCTGGGCGTACCGCAGCGGGCACGTCACCTGACGGGCGTGCCGGGACCGCTTGCGCCGTCCCGGGACCCGGCCCAGCGGGACGGGGCCGCCTGTGCCGGGCGTGGCGGGCGGCGTGTGGCGGGCGGCCACGCGCCCTCCGCGTCCCGGCGGCGACGCACGGTCACGCCCCATCCGTGACCCCATCGGTGCTTTGACCCAATTCTGACCCGGGCCCCGGTGTCGCCTTCGCCCCGGTGCGGCGGGCCCCGATGATGATCGGGGGAAGCACCCGACCGCACCGACTGCGAGGTTTGCCCATGGCCACGATGCGAGCCGCCCGGCTCAACGTGAGGACCCGGACCCTGGAGGTCAAGGACGTTCCGCGGCCCGTCCCCGGCCGGGGGCAGGTCCTGGTCCGGGTGAGGGCGGCGGGCGTGTGCCTGTCCGACGTCCACCTGGTCGAGGGCATCCTCCGGCCGCAGTACCTGGAGGGCGACGAGGTCACCCTGGGGCACGAGGTGTCCGGCGAGGTCGAGGAACTGGGCCCCGACGTCCTGACCGCCGGGGTCGGCGACCGGGTGGCGCTCCAGGCGGGCCAGCGCGACCGCGCCGGGAAGACCCTCACGCGGGGGGTCGACTACGACGGCGGCTGGGCCGAGTACGCGCTCGCCGACGAGGAGACCCTCGTGCCGATCCCCGACTCCCTCCCGTTCGACCAGGCGGCGATCATCCCCGACGCGGTGTCCACGCCGTGGGCGGCGGTCACCGCCACGGCCGGCGTCGGCCCGGCGGAGGCGGTCGGCGTGTGGGGCGCGGGCGGGCTGGGCGCGCACGCCGTGAAACTGCTGCGGCTGGTGGGCGCCGCCCCGGTCATCGCCGCCGACCCCGACCCCCGGGCCCGGGAGCGCGCCCTGGCGTTCGGGGCCGACGCCGCCCTGGACTCGGCCGCACCCGACTTCACGGCGAAGGTCCGCGAACTGACCGGCGGGCGGGGCCTCGACGCCGCCTTCGACTTCGCGGGCGTCCCGGTCGTGCGCGAACAGGCGCTCCGGCTGCTCGGCGAGCACGGCCGCCTGGTCCTGGTCGGCCTGACCGACAAGCCGCTGGAGATCAGGGACGGCACCCGGTTCAGCTACCTCAGGCAGCAGGTCCTCGGCCACTACGGCTCCGAGCCGGAACACGTCGTCGAACTGGTGGAGCTGGTGGGGGCGGGCCGCCTGGACTTCGCCGGATCGATCAGCGGAACCTTCGGCCTGGAGGAGGCGCCGGAGGCGGTGGAGCGCCTGGAGAAGCGGATCGGCTCCCCGGTCCGCCTCGTCCTGGAGCCCTAGTGGACTGGCCGAAAACGTTGCTGGTGTGACATGAGGGGTCCAGACCTCGATGATCTTGTACTTATAGCGAGGTTGGACGGCGAGACTCGCTATAAGTACAAGATCACGGCAGGTAGCACGGGGTCTGCGAACCTTTCCGGTCACCGCACTAGGCGTACCGGGCCGAGGGGCCGGGCCCGCGCGTCCGGCCCGGTGCCCGGCGGGACCGCCGGGCGCCGGGCGGGCAGCCCCGGGTACAGCGGGGCGCCGGGCGGGCGGCCCGCGGCCCGTGCCGGGGCGGCGCTCCGGTCCCGTGCCGGTGCCGGTGCCGGGGCCGGGGCAGCACGGTGCGGGCGGACCCTCTGGGCCCCCTGTGTCAAGCGAACCGCAGGCGGACGCCCACCGGTAGGGGCGACCGCGCACCTGTGGACGGCCGATCCCCGGACGCCGACCGGCAGGGCGCCCGCGTCCGCCGTGCGGCCGCCCGGCCTGCCAGTTCCCGGCCTACCAGTTCCCGGGCGCGTAGTCCTTGAGGAAGCACCCGTGCAGGTCCTCGCCCAGCTCGCCCCGGACGATGGGGTCGTACACGCGCGCGGCCCCGTCCTCCAGGTCGAGCGGCGCGTGGAACCCCGCCTCGGCCATCCGCTCCTTGTCCGGGTGCGGCCGCTCGTCGGTGATCCAGCCGGTGTCCACGCTGGTCATGAGGATGCCGTCGGACGCCAGCATCTCCTCGGCGCTGGTCCGGGTGAGCATGTTGAGCGCGGCCTTGGCCATGTTCGTGTGGGGGTGGCCCGGGCCCTTGTAGCCGCGGCCGAACACCCCCTCCATCGCGGACACGTTGACGATGTAGGAGCGCCGGGCGGAGGTCGCCGCCAGGGCCGGCCGCAACCGGTCCACCAGCATGAACGGCGCGCTCACGTTGCACAGCTGCACTTCGAGCATCTCCACGGGGTCGATCGCGCCGACCTTCCGCGTCCAGCTGTTCTCCGCCGCGAGGTCCGGGACCAGGCCGCCCGCGTCGATCGCCGTACCGGCGCGCACCCGCTCCAGCGAGGCCGACCCCGTGGTCAGCGCGAGCGACGTGAGCATCTGCGGCGTGAGCGCGTGCGGCGCCACCGCGGCTCCCCCGTCGTCCGCTCCCTCCGCCGCCTCCAGCGCGCGCGGCCGGACGCCGCCCAGCACCAGCGGCTCGGGCAGGCCCGCGCCCGTGAGCGGCTGCGCCTCCGCCTCGATCAGCGGCCCGTACGAGCCCGGCGAGCGCCGCACCGTCTGGGCGGCGTTGTTGATGAGGACGTCCAGCGGCCCCTGCTCCGCGACCGAGTCGGCCAGGCGCACCACCTGGGCGGGGTCGCGCAGGTCGATGCCCACCACCCGGAGCCGGTGCAGCCACTCGCCGCTGTCCGGCATGGCCGCGAAGCGGCGCACCGCGTCGTTGGGGAACCGCGTCGTGATGGTGGTGTGCGCGCCGTCCCTCAGCAGCCGGAGGGCGATGTACATGCCGATCTTCGCGCGCCCGCCGGTGAGCAGCGCGCGCCGGCCGGACAGGTCGGTGCGGGCCGCACGCCGCTCCTTGTTGAACGCGGCGCACGTCGGGCACAGCTGGTGGTAGAAGGCGTCGACCTCACGGTACTTCTGCTTGCAGATGTAGCAGGGCCGGGCCTTGCGCAGCACCCCCGCGAGGGCGCCCCCGGCGCCGCTGGTGAGGGCGCGGCCGTTGGTCTCGTCGTCGATCCGGTCCGGCGCGGCGGTGGCGGTGGCCGCGAACACGGCCTCGTCGTGGGCCTTCTGGGCGGTCTGCCGCTCCTTGCGGCGGCGCTCCTTGACGGCCTTGAACAGCTTGGCGGTGGCCCGTTGCAGGAGGGCCGAGTCCGGGTGGTCGCTGGGCAGCTCGCCGGCGCGGGCGAGGACGTCCAGGCACACGGCCATCCGCTCGGGGGAGATCCCCGGCTCCGTCCCCGAGGCGTCCGCGCCCCCGGGCACCCGCGCCGCCCCGTCGGCGGAGCCGTTTCCGGGCCCGTCCGCCCGTCCGACGCCGTTCGCCGGTCCCGTCCTCGTCTCCGTCATCGTCTCCGTCACCGCTCCGCTGCCGTCCTGGGGCCCGCGCTCGCGGACCCGGTGGCGCCCGACTCGGGGCCATCAGGAACCTTATGCGCACTCGCACACCACGCGGGGCACAATCCAGTCGAGGGGACAGGTGACCATGGAGTGGACACAGACGACGCATGGGACATATGAGGCCCATGGGTAAGGGGAGATCCGTGATCCAGCCGAGAGCCGCCTCGGACGCGGCTCGCACCGATCGCGAGCTCGTGGTGCTGCTCGACGAGGAGTACCAGCGGGTAGGGGTGGCCGACAAGGCCACCGTGCACACCGGGGACACCCCGCTGCACCTGGCGTTCTCGTGCTACGTCCTGGACGCGGACGACAGGGTGCTGCTCACGCGGCGGGCCCTCGGCAAGACCACCTGGCCCGGCGTGTGGACCAACAGCTGCTGCGGCCATCCCGCGCCGGAGGAGGGGTTCGAGGAGGCCGTGCGCCGCCGCGCGTGGCAGGAGCTGGGGCTGGCCGTGGGCGGGGTGCGGTCCGCGCTGCCGGACTTCCGCTACCGGGCCGTGTCCGCCGAGGGGATCGTCGAGAACGAGTTCTGCCCGGTGTTCTGGGCCCGGGCCGAGGGGGAGCCCTCCCCCAACCCGGAGGAGGTCGCCGAGTACGCGTGGGTGGAGTGGGCGGACCTGGTGGCGGTCGCCGGGCGCACGCCGTGGCTGCTGAGCCCGTGGGCCGTGGAGCAGATCCCCCGGCTCGACGCCCTCTGAGCGCCCGGCCGCCCGGCGGGACGCCGGAGCGGCCGGCGCTCCGGAACAGCCGGAACACCGGAACGCCGGAGCGGTCGGCGGGACGCCGAAACGGCCGGGACCCCGGCCCCGGGTCCCCGGGCGGGCCGGGCCCCGGCGCGGCGGCCCGGCGCGGACGGCGCACCCGGGTCCCGTGAGAACCCGGTCCCCGGCCGGAGGTGCTGAAGGCGGCGCTCCCTGGGTAGGACCGGGATGGGTGCCCCCTCTTCCCCTGGAGCTGAGACCCATGGCCGCAAGCCCTGACGGGCGGTTGCTCCGTCCCGCCGCCCTCGTCGTCGACGTCCTCGACACCCTCTTCCCCCTCGGCCCCCTGGAATGGCGCTTCCGGGAGGCCGGGATCCCCCGGGTGCTCATGACCCGCTGGTCGGACCACCTGCTGCGCGACTCGTTCGCCCTGGCCCTGACGGACGGCGGGCCGGGGTCCGGGGACGGCCGCTCCTTCGAGGACGTCGTCCGGGGCGCCCTCCGGGACATCACCGGCCACCAGATCGCGCCGGCGGCGGAGGACGCGATCATCGAGGGGCTGGCCTGGCTGGACCCCCGCCCCGAGGCCTCCGCGGCCCTCGCCGCCGCGCGCGGCGCCGGTCTCGGGGTGGCCACCCTGGGCAACGGCGACGTCGGGCTGCACCGCGCCCTGCTGGAGCGGGCGGACCTGCTGGACCTGGTGGACCACGTCGTCGCCGCGCGTCCGACGAGCGACTGGAAGCCCGCACCCGGCGCCTACCTGGCCGCCGCGCGGGCCCTGGGCCTCCCCCCGGAGCGGGTGGGCCTGGTCAGCGGCCACGGCTGGGACGTGGCCGGCGCCCGCCGGGCGGGGCTGGTGACGGGCTGGTCCGGACACCTGGAGGGTCGTTTCCCCTCGCTGTTCGCCCCGCCGGACGCCTCCGGCCGCGACCTGGCCGAGACGGTCGACCGGCTCCTCGCCCTGCCCTCGGCTCCCGTGGCCTGACCCGCTCCGCCCCACCGCCGTGCCCCGTCCCCGGGGACGGTTCCGGCGCACGGACCCGCCACGGGCACGGGGGCCCCGGGGACGGGAGCCGCGGAGCCGGAACGGCCCGGCGCTCCACGGTCCTGCGGTCCACGGCCCGGGGGCCGGACGATCAGGGGGTCAGCCCTCCCAGGACCGGTCGTACTCGGGGTGGGTCCGGTAGACCGCGGCGAGGTACTTGACCGCCAGCCGCCAGGCCAGCAGCTCGGACCAGGGGTCGCCGCCGCCGGTGTCCGCCTGGGGGCCGGGGGTGAGGCTGCGCATGCTCGCGTGGTGCGCGTCGGCGTACCCGCGGACGATGTTGCGCTTGGCCGCGACCTCCGCCAGGGCCCGGTCCCGGCCGCGCGCTCCCACGGGCACGGCCTTCGACGCGCGTTCGTCCTCGTCCAGACGCGCGTTCAGGAACTCGACGATGGTCAACGGACAACTCCCCTTCTGTCCCCCTTGCCCGGCACAGGGGTCAGTATCTGCCATAAATCCGGTCCGGGCCACTTCGTCCGGATGCTCACGAGCACGCCTCCGGAGCCGGGCCGGGGGCCGCGGCCCGGCTCCGGAGACGCCCCTCCCGGGTCCCTCCGGCACGGCCGTCCGACGGGGCGTGTCCGGGGGCGGGGCTCCCCGTGCACGGGACCGCGGGCCCTGTCAGGCCGTCAGGCACAGCCCTCGAACTGGGGGACGCTGTCCAGCGTCTCCAGACCCGTTCCGTCGAACCACCTGCTCAGCATGTCGTCGGCCACCCCGTCCTGGTACATCTTGCTGATGGCCCTGTTCACGGCCTCGCACGCCGCCACGTCCCCGTATCGCAGGCCCACACCGTACTTCTCGTCGGTGAAGGGGTTGCCGACGAGCCGGAACTCACCGGGGCTCTGGGTCTGGAAACCGGCGAGGATCAGGTTGTCCGTGGACACCGCGTCCACATCGCCCTCCCGCAGCAGGCCGATGCAGTCCGTGTAGGTCGGCTCCTCCGTCGGGACCACGTCGATGCCGAGGCCCTCGGTGATGCGGGTGGTGGAGTTGGACCCCTCGCCCTGGCAGACGTCGAGCCCCTCCAGGTCGCGGACGCCGCCGATCTCCGCGGCGTCGGAGCGCACGAGCACGTCCTGCTTGGCCACGTAGTAGGGGCCGGCGAACGTGACCTCGGTCTTGCGGACCGGGGTGATGGAGTAGGTCGCCACCACCATGTCCACGCGGCGGCCCGACACCAGCAGCGGGTCCTCGACGTCCAGCACGTCCTCCCGCTGGTCGGACGTGACGCCCACGAACTCCACGCTCCCCTCGGGGATCCCCAGCTCCCCGGCGATGTACAGCGCCACGTCGACGTCGAAGCCCTCGAAGCCGCCCTCCCCGTCCTCCAGCCCGAGGCCGGGCTGGTCCGCCTTGACCCCCACGGTCAGGGAGGTGGCGTCCACCAGCGACTCCTCCTCGCCCAGCACCGCCGAGCAGGCGGACATCCCCGACACCGCCGCGGCGGCCAGGGCGGCCGCGGCGACGGTGCGGCGGTGTCGAAACATCATCGGCCTGTTCCTCGTCTCTAGGGGGTCAGCGGTACTCGGCCAGCCGGGGGCGCACCCCGAGCACGACGAGTGCGAGCAGGGCGAGCGCTCCGACGGGCAGCAGCCACGACCACGGGGCCAGGGCGGAGTCGCCGCGGGCGATGCCCGCCGTGAACGCCTCCTTGTGCTGTCCTGTCAGCTCGTCGAGAGCCTGCTCGTAGGCGCGGAAGGCGCCGTCCTCCGCGTGGGCGATCTCCATCCGGACGGCGACGGCGGAGTCGAGGTCGCCCGCCTCGACCGCCGCGCGCAGTTCACGGTCCCTGTCCTGGAGGGCGTTGTAGGACACCAGCACGTCGGCGAGCGCGCCCTCCTGCCCCGGCAGCAGCGAGTCGCCGGCGTTCTCCCCCAGGTAGCCGAGCGCGACGGGGGCGTCCCCGTCGGCCCTGCCGCCCTCGGACTGCTCCGACGACGCGGCGGCCACCTCGTCGATCGCCGCGTAGTAGTCCTCCAGGTTGTCGGCCGGGCGGAACAGCACCTGCTGCGCCCGCTCCAGGTACACCTGCTGGTAGTTGTCGGCGTGGGTCGGATCGACCAGGTAACGGCTCTGGTCGGCCTGCATGTCGGTGGAGATCGCCCCTGCACGGGACAGCGCCATCGCCGCGTCCAGGCCCTCCTCCTTCGCGTCGCGCTGGTGTTCGCCGCTGGTGACGAGCGCGAGGACCACGCCGGCGGTGAGCAGGAGCGTCCCGGCGGTCGCGGCGAGCACGGGGACGTTGACCCGGCGGCGGAAGCGCACCCGCAGGTAGAGCTGGAGGCCGACCAGCGAGACGAGCGTCACCGCGCCGGCGGAGCCCACCCACACCAGGCCGAGCGCGACGGCCGACTGGCCCTCCTCGTGGTGGGCGCGGATGATCGCCGACGAGTCCAGGCTCACGTTGAATGCCTTGGGCAGGAGCTCCGTGTGCATCAGACGGGTGGCCTGTCGGTACGACACCAGCGCCGTCGCGTCCACCTCGCCCGGAGGGGCCTGGGCCTCGTCGTTGCGGAGCCGGGCGTCGGTGGCCAGCTGCTCGTACTCGCCCATGCCGTCGAGGACGGCCTGGAGGTCCAGTTCCTGGACGCTGCGCTCCTCGGCCCTGCCTTCCCCGGCGCCGTCTTCGCCGGTGACGGCCTCCCCGGCACCGCCCTCCTCGGCGTTGTCCTCGATGAGGGAGGCGGCCTGGAGCAGCGCCTCGTTGGCCCTGCTCCGGCTCTCCTCGTAGCGCTCCACCGCCTCGTCGCGGCCCGAGCCCAGGCCGTGGTCGGTGCCCATGAGCAGGATGTCGGCCAGCTGGGCGTCCATGTCGGCGAGGGCGAGGTACAGGTCGGTGGTCGTCATGGCCTGCGGTCCGGCCCCGTGGCCGACCACGTCCAGGCCCTCGCGCGCCTGGTTGAGGGTGAGGGTCGCCGAGCCGAACAGCCCCGCGACGGACACCAGGCACACCACCGTCAGCAGCCACACCCGGGCCGGGGTGGTGCGGAGCCAGCGGCGTGCGCCGGCCACGCGGTCACGCGCGTAACCGCCGGTCCGCGTGTCGGCGCCCCCGGGGAGGGCGGGCGGGCCTACCACCGCTCCGGCGTCCCGGGCGCCGCGCGCGGGGGACGCCCCGGAGGGGGCCGGCGGAGAGCCGGGGCGGTCACGGCCCAGCTCCTGGTCGGAGTCGGGGGGCATCAACGGGGTTCACCCCTTCTGGACGATGATGACGGTCCATGCTCCGACGTAGATCCGGTCACTGTCATACAGGGGCACCTCCACCTTGCGGGGGATCATGTTGGCGGTCCCGTTGATCATGGTCCCGTTCGTGGACCCGGGGTCGACGATCGACCAGGTCCCGTCGGGCTGGGCGACCAGGATCGCGTGGATGTGGGAGATCGCCGGGTCGCCCTTCGGCCCGCCCAGGTCGATCTCGGGCGTGAAGCCCCTGGACGCGCTGCGGCGGCCGATGTGGACCCGGTCGCCCTTCAGGCTCACCCGGCGCTGCTTGTTCACCGAGGGGAAGGCGATCTGGGCGGGGTCGAGCATGCCCCGGTCGACCATGTACTGGTAGTAGGCGGGGTCGGCCACGACGATGACCCGCCAGCGCGGGGCGGCCGGGGCGCCGTCCTGTTCGGAGCCCCCGCGTGTGTGGCTGCCGGACTGCGAGGCGAAGTCGTAACCGCACTCCTCGCAGAAGCGCCCGGTGCGGGAGGTCGAGCACTCGGGGCAGGGGCCGCCCCTGGGCGCGACGGGCGGCCGCCGCCGCCCGGGGGCGCGCGGCGGCGCCGGACGGCCCGCGGGGGCCTCCGGCGGCGGGGGCCGGTACGGCTGGGGCGGCGGCGAGGGGGAGTGCGCCTGGAGGCGCAGCCCGCAGGTGTCGCAGAAGTCAGTCGCCGTCGAGTGGTGCCCGGAGGGGCAACTCGGCATGGGTCCCTCCTACCCGGGGCCGGGGGCGCCGTGGGTTCCGGTCCCGTCCCCGGGCCGGGTCCGCACGGTCCGGGTCGAGTTGGTGTCCAGGGTCATCTCGTCGACCTTGTCGACGCCGGGCTTGAGACGGACGGCGCCGGTGACCGGGTCGAGGACCTCGACCACCTTTCCGAGGAGTCTCGCGGTCTCCGTGTCACCCGTCTCCTCCGCGAGGGCGACGGCACGGCCCAACCGCGTGGTGGCGGTGTTCTCGTCCCCGTCGCGACGGGCCGCGAGCCCGTCCTGAATGGCCTGGGCCAGTTCGACCTGGCCGGTGTAGTGCGCCACCCGCGGGTTGATCCGGGTGGCCGTGGCCTCGTCCGCCGTCCACTCCGCGAGGATGTTGCCGGAGGCGAGGACCTGGTCCTCCGCGCCCCCGGTCCCGGGGAGGACCACACGCACCCACCCGGCGCGCAGCTGCCGTCCGGGGTCGCCCGCGGGCACCTCCACGCACACGTGGTAGTCGCGGTTCTCCGTGCCCCACGACCCCGTGGGGTAGTCGCCCGCCTGGGGCGCGCGCGCCACCGCCCGGTGGGTGAGCTCCTGCACCGTGGGCGACACCTGCTTGACGTAGCGCACCACGGAGTTCTGCGGGGTCCACAGCCGCAGGACGACGTCCGCGACGGCCTTGCCCATGGACGCCTGGGCCATGGCGCGGAAGTCGGCGGCCAGGTCGGCGGGGTCGGCGACGAGGCCGGGGCCGCCGCCGAGCAGCGCGGAGTCGATGCGGCGCAGGTCGTCGACCCTCCAGTCGGTGCCCACGCCCCGGCAGTCGCACACGAACCGGCCGGTGACCTGCCGCAGGACCCGCTCGAACTCCTCGGCGACCTCGTTGTTCCGACCGTCGGTGAGCAGGATGGCGTGCTTGATGCCGTCGTCCACGGTGGCGAACAGCTCCGCGGCGAGGGACAGCCAGGCGCCCATCCGGGTGCCGCCGTCGGCGCGCAGCCCGCCGATGGCGTCCAGGGCCTCGGCCCTGGTGACGGCGTCCACCTCGACGAACCGCCGCTCACCCTCGGGGAAGGCCATGCGTGCCTTGCTGCCGCCGCTGATCAGGGCGAACCTGACCCCCTCGCGCAGCGTCTCCACGGCCGCGCGGGCGGCGCGCTTGGCCTCGTGGAGCTTCTCCCCGTACATCGAACCGGAGGTGTCGACGATGATCACCTCGGAGGCGCGCACCGAGGACCCCACCAGGACGGGGCTGCGGGAGGTGACGCTGACGACGGCGTGCACCTCGCGCCCGCCGATGGGCAGGAACCTGTTCTGGTCGACGTCGATCCGGAACTCCGGTTCGGCGGACCGGTCAGTCCTGTTCGGCACGGGGACCCCCTTGCTCGGTGGGTACGGGGATGAGGACCGCGGTGATGTTGTCCTTGCCGCCGGCCCTCAGAGCGAGGCTGATGTAGGTACGGGCGGCCTCATGGGGCCTGGCCCCCGCTCCCGGCACCGCGTCGGTCAGCGACTGCGCCTCGGGGTAGTAGTTCCACAGGCCGTCGCTGCACAGGAGGACGGTGCCGGGCCCGGTCGGGGTGACGGTGGTGATGTGCGCGTCGATCTCGCCGGAGTCGGCGCCCATCCACGCGATGAGGGCGTGCGCGTTGGCCGACCTCATGGCCTCCTCGCGGGAGAGCGCCCCCATCTGCACCATGGCCTCGCTCCAGGAGTCGTCCCGGGTGAGCAGCGCCGACGCGCTGGACCTGGGCCCTCCGGAGAGCCAGTAGGCGCGGCTGTCCCCGACCCAGCCGACGGTGACCGTCCCGGCGGCGGGGTCCACGACCGCGGACACGAACGTGCACGCGGGCGCGGAGTCGAGCGACTCGGCGATCCCCGCGACGGCCTCGGCCGCCCTGGTCATCGCCGCGGCGGTGGCCTCGCGGGGGTCGGCGCCCCGGCGGATCTGCTCCGCGAGGACCGTCGCCCCCGTCTCCGCGGTGACCCGGGAGGCCTCGTCGGACCGGGGCGAGCTGGACACGCCGTCGCAGACCACGGCGCAGACCGTGCCCGGCGCGCGGGGGTCGTCCGCGGCGACGACGCGGATGGCCATGGCGTCCTCGTTGCGCCGGTGGCGGAGCCCGCGGTCGCTGACGCCCGCGGCCGCGTCCGTGCGCACCTCGACGTGGTCGCGCCCGGTGGGCTGGAGGAACCCGCACTTCTCGCAGTAGCCGTCGCCGACCCGGCCCGGGCACCACGCGCACATCTCGGGGTTGGTGGGCTGGACGGGGCTGCTGCCCACGGCGGGCGGCGGCCAGTCGGGCGCCGGGGCGGGCGGCGCGGCCGGGGCCGGCGCCCCGGCAGGGGCGGGCGGCGCGGCGGTCAGGGGTCTCAGGGAGTCCCGGCGTATCGGCTGGGTGGTGAACGAGTCGGCCCCGTGCCGTCCCGGGTCCGCCTCGGGTCCGCCGCCCCTCGGACGGCCTCCCCCGGCGGGGGGCGCGTCGGCGGCGGGCGCGGCCGGGGGCGCGGTCCCGGCCCCGGGGGCGGGGGCGCGGGTGGCGCCGTTGAGGCTCACCTGCGGAGCCGTCGGCCCACCGTCGGCCGGGACGAGTCCGGGGCGGGGGCCGCCCCCCGCGCCACCGCCGCCGACCGGCCCCCGTGTGGCGCCGGACATGCTCTGCTGGGGGGCCGTGGGCACGTTGTCGGGGCGCTCCGCGGGGGTGCCCCCCTCCCGCTCCGGGAGGGGGCGGCCGCACCCCTCGCAGAAGACGTCTCCCGCCGCCGCCCTGTCCGAGCAGGCAGGGCAGGTCCGCACCGTTGTCATAGCCGTTCCCTCGATCCTCACAGCAGCGTCACGGGACGCAGGGAGTTGGCCTTGTCGATCAGCTCGTACCGCCCCGAGGCGGCGGTGGACCGCTGGGCGAGCGCACGGTAGCGCCGCTCCAGGTTGGTCCGCACCCCCTTCTCGGTGAACGGGCCGTCGAGCAGCCTTCCGCCGCCGGGTGCGGCGCCCCCTCCGTCGAGCCACACCAGGGCGGACTCCAGGACGCGCGCGGCCAGCCGGTCGGCTGATTCGCTGTCCAGGCCGATGCGCTCCAGGCGCCGTCCGGCCTCGACGAAGTCGGCGGCGCCCGTCCCGGGGTGCCGGGCGGAGAGCACGGCGATCAGCGCGGTCTGGGCGTGGACGTGGAGGCTGGACATCTCCGGGACCCTGTCCAGGACGGCGACGGCGGCGTCCCGGTCGCCCTGGGCGAGGCGGACGCGGGCCAGGCCGAACGCGGCGCTGACGAAGGAGTGGTCGGTGTTCCAGACCGTCCGGTACTGGTGGGCCGCGGTGTCGAGCTCACCGGTCCGCTCGCAGGCGAGCGCCAGCCCGAGCTTGGGCGCGGCCTCCCCCGGGAGGTGGTCGTACAGCTCGTCGAAGTGGTCGCGGGCATCGCGGAACCGGGCGGTGCTCAGTTCGGCGACCGCCAGGTACCACATGGTGCGCCAGTCCCCGGGGACGGCCTCGCTGAACTTCTGGAGGGCGTCCACCGCCTCGCCCTGCCGGCCGAGCGTGATGAGCGCGCGGGCCAGCATCAGCAGGGTCTCGGGGGTGGGCGCGGGCATCGCGCGCAGGGCGGGGACGAGCTCCTCCGGGGGAAGGGCCCGGAACCCCCGCAGGTGCTGGGACGCCGGGTCGCCCCGGTCGACGAGGGGCGTGGGCAGCAGGGCGGCCGCGTCGGTGGGGGCGGGCGGCGCGAGCATGCGGTCGGCGTCGTGCGCGCCGACGCCGCTGCGGGTGCTGAAGTTCTCGCCCCCGAACAGGGTAGAGGGCGCCGGGTGCGGGGTCCCCTCCAGCTCGGACAGGACCTCGCGCAGGACGCCGGTGAGCTGGTCGGCCATGTCGCCCGCGTCGTGGAAGCGGAGTTCGAGCTCGCTGTGGACGGAGCGGCGCAGGAGCCGGTCGTACGACTCGAAGCGCTGGAGCAGCGGCACGGTCTCGCGCGGGGGGATGCTGTGCGGGTACTCGCGCATGAAGCTGAAGCGGAAGCTGAGCACGGCCAGCGCGCGGCCCACCGAGTACAGGTCGGCGCTGACGGTGGGGCCGGGGCCGCGCAGCTCGTCCTCGGTCACGCGGTAGCCGGGGGTCGTGTACACGGGGCTGACGGTGTCGTCCATGCGCCGAACGCCGCCGAGGTCGATGAGCTTGATCTGCTCCTCGCTCTGGATGACGTTGTCGGGCTTGAAGTCGCAGTACAGCAGGCCCCTGGAGTGCAGGTAGCCGAGGGCCCGCAGGGCCTCCAGGCCGTAGGCGATGACCTGGTCGACGGGGAGCACGGCGTCGGGGTCGTCCTCGCGGCGCTCTATGAGCAGTTCGCGCAGGGACTTGCCCCCGACGTACTCCATGACGATGTGCCCGCCGGGGATCCCGGTACGCGGGTCGGGGTGCTGCGAGAAGTTGATGATCTTGACGATGTTCGGGTGCTCGACCTCGGACAGGAACGCCCGTTCCGCGGCGGCCGCCTTGTGCGCCTCGGCGTCACCGGAGTTGAGCAGGCCCTTGAGGACGACCCACCGGTCGTTGACGTTGCGGTCGCGGGCCAGGTAGATCCAGCCGAGGCCGCCGTGGGCGAGGCAGCCGAGCACCTCGTACTGGCCGCCGACCCTGTCCCCGGGGGAGAGCTTGGGGGTGAACGAGAACTGGGTGCCGCACTTGCGGCAGAAGCCCTCGGTGCGGCCCGGCTGCTCGCCCCTGCTGCGGCCGACCTTCTCGCCGCAGTTGCCGCAGAAGCGGTTCTTCTCCGAGACGACCGGGTTCCGCATGACGGCCTCGGAGGGGTCCCGGTAGGGCACCGGGGGCACCATGACCATGCCCATGCCGAGCATGCCCCGGGAGGAGCCCCGGCGGCCGGAGCGCCCGGTGCCCGGGCCGTCGGACCCCGGGCCGACCGTGCCGGAGATGCTGCCGGGACCGGACCGCCCGGAGAGCTTGACGTTGCCGGAGAGCGGGCGGGAGTTGGCGGGGCCGCCGCCGGAGGAGGGGGTCGAGGAGGACCACGGGTCGGGGGCCTCGCCAGGCGGGGTCCCCACGGGCGACGGCCGGGGGCCGGAGCCCTGCCGCCGGCCCTTCCCCGGCCCCTGGTCCCCGGCGCCGGACGCGGCCCTCGGCCCGGTCCCGCCGGGGGGCGCGAAGGACCGCTGCGGACCGGAGCCCGGCGGGGGCGGACCGCCGAACGCGGGACCGGGCCCGGTCCCGGCGCGGGGCGCGCCGAACGCCCCGGGGGCGTCCGACGGCCGCGGAGCGCCTCCCGGGGAGGGTGCGCCGGATGCCGGAGGCGCGGTCGTCCCGGTGGGTCGCTCCTCCACCGGGGCCAGGCCGCACACACCACAGAAGCCGTCCTCGATCCGGCCGTGGCAGCCGGGGGCCGTGCACTTGGTCATCTGCTCACACCACCATCGCTCTCGCCGTCTGACGCGCCCGTGCCCGGTGTGGTTCTGTCCCCGGGCGTTTCGGTTCCGCCGAGTTCGTGGAGCGCCCGGAGGTAGGACGACAGGAAGACCGTGGCGGCGCGCAGGTCGCAGGGGGCCGTCCACAGTTCCGCGTGGGCCCGGGCGTGGAGTTCGGCCAGGCGCTCGTCCTCGGCGAGCCCCAGCCGCGCCGCGCGGGCGCGGAAGGCGTCCAGGCGCCCGCGCAGCTCGGCACGGCGCTCCATGAGCCCGGCGAGGTCCTCCTCGCGGTCGCGCGCGTCGTCGGCGGCCTCGTGGACGGCGCGCTGGAGTTCTCCCAGCCGCGTGCCGAGTTCGCGCCAGCGCCCCCGGGCGCGCAGGGAGTCCATCTCGCCGATGCCCGCCCGCAGTCCCGGCACCGGGTCCGGGACCTCGACCGCGGCGGGCGAGGAGACCTTGGCGACGACCCGGGCGCGGAGCCCGCGGGCGCGTGCGACGGCCTCCTCGACGCCGTCGATGGCGGAGCCGAGCCGCTCGACGCTCTCGGTGTAGGAGTCGCGCATGCGCAGGGCGTCGCGGAGTTCGCCGCGCACGCGCTCCAGGGCCTGGCGCAGGTGGTCGAGGGCGGAGGTGTCGACGCGCCCGTCCCCGACCAGTGAGAGGGGGTCGGTGCGGACCGTGGCGCCCACGGCGGCGAGGTCGGCCCGGAGGGCCTCGTACTCGTCCTCGTCGAGTTCGACCATGTCGGAGAGGGTGCCGATCTCCTGCCACATCGCGTCGAGTTCGCCGAGCCTCGGGTGGAGCACGTCCCAGGCGGTCCCGACCTCCGAGATGACCCCGGTGGCCTCCTCGTAGGCGGCGGACATGCGGGCGACGGCGTCGGCGAGGGTCACCGTCTCCTCGTCGGCGTGGAGCAGGCCCCGCTCGCCGAGGGGCGTGTGCCGTGCGGGGAGCACCACCGAGGGCCCGTTGAGCAGGGCGGTCAGCGCGGCCTGCGCCCCGGGTCCCCCGCCGTCCGCGCGCAACCGGGCGGCCTCCTCCACCACGAGGCGGAAGGCGTCGTAGACCGTCCACAGGGTGTGGACATGCGCGTCGGCGTGCTCCCAGCGCTCCCGGGTCCGGCCCTCGAGGGCCGCGCCCTTGAGGAGCTGGTGTCCGACGTGGGCGTCCAGGTCCGCGAGGTTGAGGGTGATCCGGTCGGCCTCCCCGCGCACGCGGTTGAGCTCGTGGTCGATGCCCTCCCAGCTCATGGGCGGTATACCGGCCCCCGACGCACTCGCCACCTTCCGTACCACTCCCGTCAGTGCGCCCCGGCCCGCGTGTGCCCGAGCGGGAACGGTCGATGTTCCTTTACCTGACACGAGTCTGGCGGGGAGGTCCGCGAACCACAAGAGAGTGCCCGCTTTACGGCCATGAACGGCCACTTCCTCACCCTTTGTGAACCAGACCACCGTGACGTGACAGACACCCTCCCATGCCGGTGCCACCGCTGTCGCCGCCAGCGGCGCCACAGCCGCCGGGGCGGGCCGCCCCGGCGCCCGCGTGCCCGGGCGGCCACGGCCCGGCTGACGGGGCGTGCGGTGGGGGCCGCCGCCGGGCGGCGCG
>NZ_JBHSUF010000026.1:0-97591 GCF_042660575.1 Nocardiopsis tropica | reverse complement strand
CCCGTTTGCTTCGTCTGCTTTTGTCCGAATGGACTGGGCTTTTGAAGCGACTCCCTGAGTTTACATGGCCCGAACAGTGCTCGAACCGCGAGGCTCGAAAGTTCGTTCTGGTGAAAACCGGGGTTCCGGCACGGCCGCGAGTGCGTCCGTTTCGCCGGAGGGGAGTGCCGCCGCTCCTCGTGGCCTTGGGCCGGTCGGAGGCGACTCGGAGAACATTACCCTCGGACGAGGGGGCTGGCAACCTGACGGGGGCGTGTCCTGGGTCACATCAGTTGAGCAGGATGCCCGCGCCCGTTCCGGGCGCCGCGTAGAGCCACTCGACCTCCAGGTCCACGGCCGCGATCGTGCCGGGAGCGTAGGACACGAGGGCCTCGTTCCCCGCGAAGCCGGCGGCCACCTGGGCCACGGTGGGGTTGTGCGCCACGACCAGCAGGGTGCGCACTCCGGCGTCGACCCGGTTCACGAGTTCCAGGAGCGTGTCCACACCGGCCGAGTACGCCTCCTCCGAGTAGTCGACCTCGGGCCGGGGCCCCGGCTCCATCGCGCCGAGGACGCCGTCCAGGGTCTGCCTGGTGCGCCTGGCGCCGGAGCAGATGACATGGTCCGGCGCGTATCCCCGCCGGGAGAGCATCCGCCCGACCGCGTCCGCCTGAGCCCTGCCCAGATCGGTCAGGCCCCGCTCGTAGTCGGCGCCGTGCCCGTTCTCCGCCTCCGCGTGCCGCATCAGCAGCAGTGTGCGCGCCCCGCTCACGGCATCAGGCTGGTCGCGACGACGGCGAGAACGCCGATGAACCCCACCATGACCGCCAGGATGGCGAGCAGGCCCTTCAGCCCTGACATCACAGAACCCCTTTTCTGCCTCGTCCGCGCGGGCAGCACACCCGCGGAACCAGGTTAGGCGCCCTCCCGCACACGGCGGCGGCCGCCCGGGTTCCCGGGCGGCCGCCATCTGGGGATCGCGCTACTTGCCGTCTCCGGCGTGCGCCTCCTCCCTGCGGTCGGACTCCTTCTGGTCCGTCCCCTCGTCCTGTGCGGCTCCCTCCGTCGCCGGGGTCCCCTCTCCCGGAGCCGAGGCGCCGCCGCCCCCGGCCTCGGGGGCGTCCTTGGGGGCGGACTGCCCGCCCAGCTCCGCGAGCTGCGTCTCGGTCCCGGAGCCGCGGCTCTTGGACCAGAGGATCGCGCCGACGAGCACGCCCACGGCGAGCACGGTCACCACGGTCCGGAGGACCACATTGTCCGCGTAGATCACCACGCTGGGCGCCACGATCAGCGCGACGAGGTTCATGACCTTGAGCAGGGGGTTGATGGCCGGCCCCGCGGTGTCCTTGAACGGGTCGCCGACGGTGTCCCCGATGATCGTGGCCTCGTGGGCGGCCGAGCCCTTGCCGCCGTGGTGGCCGTCCTCGACGAGCTTCTTGGCGTTGTCCCAGGCCCCGCCGGAGTTGGACAGGAAGACGGCCATGAGCACGCCCGCGGCGATGGCGCCGCCGAGGAACGCGCCCAGGGGGGCGTAGCCGAAGGCGAACCCGACCGCGATCGGCGCCAGGACCGCGAGGAGGCCCGGGGTGACCAGTTCGCGCAGGGAGTCCTTGGTGCAGATGTCGACCACCCGCGCGTACTCCGGCAGCTCGGTGCCGTCCATGATCCCGGGGCGCGTGCGGAACTGGTCGCGCACCTCCATGACGACGCGGCCGGCGGCGCGGCCGACCGCCATGATGGCCAGGCCGGAGAAGAAGAACACCACGCTGGCGCCGATGATGACGCCGACGAGCACGTCCGGCTGGTCGATGGAGAGCGAGAACGCCTGCTCGCCTTCGCCGAGCTGCTCCTGGACGGAGGTGCGGAAGGCGCCGAACAGGGCGGTGGCGGCCAGCACGGCCGTCGCGATGGCGATGCCCTTGGTGATCGCCTTGGTCGTGTTGCCGACGGCGTCGAGCCCGGTGAGGATCTCGGCGCCCCTTCCCTCCACGTCGCCGGACATCTCGGCTATGCCCTGGGCGTTGTCGGAGACCGGGCCGAAGGTGTCCATCGCGACGATGATGCCGACGGTGGTGAGGAGCCCGGTGCCGGCGAGGGCGACGGCGAACAGGCTCAGCGTGATGGAGCCGCCGCCGAGGAGGAACGCCGCGTACACGGCCCCGGCGATGAGCAGGGCGGAGTAGACGGCGGACTCCAGGCCGACGGAGATGCCGGAGAGGATGACGGTGGCCGCGCCGGTCTCGGAGCTCGCGCCGATGTCCCGGACGGGGCGCTTGTCGGTCTCGGTGAAGTAGCCGGTGAGCAGCTGGATGGCCGCGGCGAGCACCAGGCCGATGAGGACCGCGGCGATCGCGACGAACCTCGGGTCGGGGGCGGTGCCCGCGGCCTCGATCTCGGCGAGGACCTGCGGACTGACCCCGGACAGCTCCTCGAAGCTGCCGGGCAGGTACCAGAGGGAGGTGCCGACGACGAGCAGGGCGGAGATGCCCGCGGAGATGAAGAAGCCGCGGTTGATCGCGGTCATCGCCGACCGGTCCCGCGCTCGGGGGGCGACCAGGAAGATGCCGATGATCGCCGTGATGACGCCGATCATGGGGACGAGGAGCGGGAACACCAGGCCCTCGGTGCCGAACGCCACCCGGCCGAGGATCAGCGAGGCGACGAGCACGACGGCGTAGGACTCGAAGAGGTCGGCGGCCATGCCGGCGCAGTCGCCGACGTTGTCGCCCACGTTGTCGGCGATGGTGGCGGCGTTGCGGGGGTCGTCCTCGGGGATGCCCTGCTCGACCTTGCCGACGAGGTCGGCGCCGACGTCGGCGGCCTTGGTGAAGATCCCGCCGCCGACACGCATGAACATGGCCAGGAGGGCGGCGCCGAAGCCGAAGCCCTCCAGGACGATGGGGGCGTCGCCCCGGTAGAGCACGACGACGAGGGCCGCGCCGAACAGGCCGAGGCCGACGGTGATCATGCCGGCCACGCCGCCGGTACGGAAGGCGATCCGCATGGCCCTGTGGTTGGACGCCTCGTCGCCGCCGCGGGCCGCCGCCGCGACCCGTACGTTGCCGCGCACGGCCAGCCACATGCCGATGAAGCCGGTGGCGGACGACAGCACGGCGCCCAGGGCGAAGAAGACCGACCGGCCGATCCGGATGTCCCACGAGTCGGCGGGCAGCAGGAGGAGCAGCAGCGGGATGACGACGACGAAGACCGCGAGGGTGCGGAACTGTCGTGTCAGGTACGCGCTCGCGCCCTCCTGCACTGCGAGCGCGATGTTGCGCATCCGCTCGGTGCCCTGTTCCGCGGCGAGGACCTCACGTACCAGCATCCCCGCGACGGCGAGGGCCAGAAGTGCCACCACCATGACGATGATGACGAGTGTGAAGTCGGTGCCTGCCAGCGATAGGGCCGTGCCGCTTGGCGCGGCGAGGTTGAGCCCAGACAATCCGTCCTCCTTGAGACGGGCACGACCTTTTCGGCCCCGTCCATGGGAAACGCGGGGGAACGGTTCGCCGCGTGGACGCCGGACCAGCGCGCCGCCGTGGACGTACCGCCGTCCGGAAGGAGCCTGAGCTGGCCCGACAGCACGCTTGGCGGGGTCGAAGCGGTGCCACCTTTGGTTGTGGTGCACACCGTCCGCGCTGCTCGCTCACGGGCGGTGATCCGGGGATTCTACGCACGATCCCGAATAAAGGTGAGTGTCGTTTCGGGATTTCCCCAAGACAAACCAAAGATGTGATCTTACGGTGATCCCAGAAGCGGGATAATTTTCCTTATCAGGGATTTTCAGCTTGGATAACATCGCATAATGCATTAATGCTATGTTAACGCTAAAACACACATAAAGGAATGAAACGGGAAGCAGCCTCATCAGCCACACTGGTTATCCCCAGCCACGAGAGAACACGGTTCTCCCTCGGAGGGCCTCCGTGCCGTCGTGCGCCGTCCGGGTCGGCGCGGTCCCGACCCGCAGCCCCCGGCGCCGCCCGCCTACTCCCCGAGCAGGCGCATCCCCGCCGGGTCGATCGCGTCGCCCCGCTCCGCCCGGCCGGCGTCCAGGTCGTCCGCCAGCCCCCGGGCGAAGGCCGCCACGCCGGCCGTGTCCACCCCGTGCGGGGCGTCCGGACCGAACCCCTCCACCCGGTCCGCGCCCCGCCTCAGCAGGCGCGCGGCGCCGACGCCGTTCCCGCGCTGGGCGTGGGTGACGCCCACGGCCACCTGGGCGAGGCCCCGCCACAGCTCCCTCTCGGGCTCGGGCGAGGACTTCCACACGGCTTCGAGAACCTCGTGTGCGGTGAAGGCGTACCCTCCGTCGAGCAGCCGCTGGGCCTCCGACAGGCCTTCGGCCGCGGAGAACACGGCGTCGTCGGGCACCCGGTCGACCTCGCCCGCGCTCCCGTGCGGCAGCGGCCGCCCGTAGCGGTCGCGGGGACGCTGGTTCTGCGCGCGCCCGGTCTCGTCGCGGTCCCGGCCGGACCTGTCCCGGCCCTCCGACGCGGATTCCGTCGCCATCACTGCCTCACCGCCGTTCCCCGTCGCCCTTCCGGGCTCCGTCGACCTGTCCGCCGCCGAGCCGCCCCAGCCACCCCACGAGCTCGCGGGAGACCTCCTCCGGGCGTTCCTCGTGCGGGAAGTGTCCCGCACCCGGGATCTGCGCCCAGCGGTGGGCCCCCGCGACGGCGCGACGGGAGGCGCGGGCCGCCTCGGGGGGGCACACCGGGTCGAGCTCGCCGTGGAGCTGGAGGACGGGGACGCGGACGGGCGACCGCATGCGCGCGTTGTAGCGGAGCCCGTCCGGGCGCCACCGCGAGCGGAAGATCCAGCGGTGGTACTCCAGGGAGCAGTGGGAGACCTTCGGGATGGCGAAGGCCTGCCGGTAGGCCTCCTCGGCCTCGGCGCCGGGCCAACCGGGGGCCGACCACTCGCGCAGGAGGTCGCCCACGCGGACGCACCCGTCGGCCAGGAGCCTGTGCTCCGGAAGGATCGGCACCTGCGCCCGGAGCATGTGCCGGACACCGGGTCCGCCCGAGGCGACGATCCGCGCGGTGCGCAACGGGTGCGGGGCGGAGACCGCCGCCAGGGCGCGTACCGCGCCGGGGTGGTAGGCCGTCATCGTCCAGCCGACGAGCCCGCCCACCCCGTGTCCCACCACCGCGGCGTCCTCGTACCCCAGGGCCCGCACCAGGCCGGCGGCGTCCTGGGCGAGGGTCACGAGGTCGTAGCCGCGGGGGGTCTTGTCACTGGCCCCGTAGCCGCGCATGTCGACGGCGACGGCGCGGAACCCGGCCTCGGCGAGCGGTCCCAGCTGGTGCCGCCACGCCCACCAGAACTGGGGGAAGCCGTGCAGGAGGAGCACGAGGGGGCCCTCACCGGCCTCCGCCACGTGGAAGCGCGCGCCCGCGGCCTTGACGGTCCGGTGCGTCCACGGGCCGGCGAGGTAGGCGGCGGAGTCGTCCAACACCGTGTGCGGCTAGCGCGGCGCCGCCGCGGTGGCCCCGGCCGTGTCGGCGCCCCCGGCGGTGTCGAGGTCGTCACCGGTCCTGGGCGGCCGGATCTCGCCGCGCAGGATGCCGGCGAGGCGGGAGGTGGTCAGCGCGGTGCGCTGGAGGCCCTGGCGCTTGCGGAAGTTGACGAGGCCGTACAGCCCGAAGACCACCGCGAGGAGCAGGTAGAACAGCGTGACGATGCCGAGGCACGCCCAGGCCGGGAGCGCGAACAGCTCGTAGAGCGCGAAGGCGATGGTCACCGAGAGCAGGATGACGAAGATGTGGGCCAGGACCGCGACGACCGCGAACCCGGCGACGCCCTTGCCGATCCTGGCCGCGTCGGCCTTGGCCTCCAGCTTGGCGAGCTGGATCTCCAGCCGCACCAGCCGGGAGAGGTTGTCGGTGGCGTCGGAGACCAGCGCGCCGATGGAACGGTCGGTGCCGGCGGCGTCGGGCTCGCCGGTACCCGGCTTGTCCACCATCGTGGGGGTTCCCTTCTCTCGGTCCGAACACGCGGATGATCCTCCGCATCCTCGCACATGCCCCGCCACCCATGTCCCTCACGGCACGCACAACGGCAGAGGTCCGTTTCGTCACGGGGGTGAGTGCGCGCCCGGCCGCGCCGCCGGGCAGTGCGACCGGAAGGCGGCGGCGCCCCGGCCCTCGTCCGGGCCGGGGCGCCGCGTCCGCCGGAGCGCCTCGCCGCAGGTCCTGTGACGGGCCTGCGGCACGTGTCCTAGTCGTCCCCGCGGGCGGACGGCAGCTGCTTGGCGATCACGTCCATGATGGAGGAGTCGGTCAGCGTCGAGGTGTCGCCGACCGCCCGCTCCTCGGCGATGTCGCGCAGGAGCCGCCGCATGATCTTGCCGGAGCGCGTCTTGGGCAGCTCCGGCACCGCCAGGAGCCGGGCGGGCTTGGCGATCGGGCCGAGCGAGGTGCCGACGTGGTTGCGGAGTTCCTTGACCAGCTCCTCCGGAACCTCCTCGCCCCCGTCGCGGAGGATCACGAAGCCCACGATCGCCTGGCCGGTGACCTTGTCCGCGGCGCCGACGACGGCGGCCTCGGCCACCCTCGGGTGGGAGACGAGCGCCGACTCGACCTCGGTGGTGGAGATGTTGTGGCCGGAGACGAGCATGACGTCGTCCACGCGGCCCAGCAGCCACAGGTCGCCGTCCTCGTCCTTCTTCGCACCGTCGCCGGGGAAGTACAGGCCCTCGAAGCGCGACCAGTAGGTGTCCTCGTAGCGCTGGGGGTCGCCCCAGATGCCGCGGAGCATCGCCGGCCACGGCTCACGGATGACGATGAAGCCGCCGTCACCGTCGGGAACGGACCGGCCCGCCTCGTCCACCACGTCGGCCACGATGCCGGGAAGGGCGCGCATGGCCGCGCCGGGCTTGCCGGAGGTCACGCCGGGCAGGGGGCTGACCATGATGGCGCCGGTCTCGGTCTGCCACCAGGTGTCCACGACCGGGGTGCGGTTGCCCCCGATGTTCTCCCGGTACCAGATGTAGGCCTCGGGGTTGATGGGCTCGCCCACCGAGCCGATGACGCGCAGGCTGGACAGGTCGAATTCGGCGGGGATGTCGTCGCCCCACTTCATGAAGGTGCGGATCGCCGTGGGCGCCATGTAGGCGATGGTGACCCCGTACTTCTGGATGATCTCCCAGAAGCGGCCCCGGTGCGGCGTGTCGGGGGTGCCCTCGTACAGCACGGTGGTCGCGGCGTTGGCGAGCGGCCCGTACACGATGTAGGAGTGGCCGGTCACCCACCCGATGTCGGCGGCGCACCAGTAGACGTCGGTCTCGGCCTTGAGGTCGAACACCGCCCAGTGGGTGTAGGCCGCCTGGGTGAGGTAGCCGCCCGTGGTGTGGAGGATGCCCTTCGGCTTCGCCGTGGTGCCGCTGGTGTACATGATGTACAGCGGGTCCTCGGCGTCGTGCGCCTCCGGGGTGTGCTCGGTGCTCTGGGACTCCACGGCGTCGTGCCACCACACGTCGCGGTCGGTCCACTCGACGTCCTGGCCGGTGCGGCGGACGACGAGGACGTTCTCCACGGCGGGCCGGTCGGCGACCGCGGCGTCCACGGCGGGCTTGAGGGCGCTGGCCTTGCCGCGCCGGTAGCCGCCGTCCGCGGTCACGACCAGCTTGGCCCTGCTGTCGTCCAGCCGCTGGCCGAGCGCGTCCACGGAGAAGCCGCCGAAGACGACCATGTGGACGGCCCCGATGCGGGCGCAGGCGAGCATCGCGACGACGGTCTCGGGGATCATCGGCATGTAGATGGCGACGCGGTCGCCCTTGCCGACCCCGAGGCCGGTCATCGCGTTGGCCGCCTGGGAGACCATGTCCTTCAGCTCCGCGTAGGTGATGCTGCGGGTGTCGCCCGGCTCGCCCTCCCAGTGGTAGGCGACCCGCTCGCCCAGCCCGTTGGCGACATGGCGGTCCACGCAGTTGACGGAGGCGTTGAGCTTGCCCCCGACGAACCACTTGGCGTAGGGCGGGTCCCAGTCCAGGACGGTGTCCCAGGGGTGTTCCCACTGCAACCGGCGGGCCTGCTCCTCCCAGAAGCCGAGGCGGTCCTCGGCGGCCCGCTCGTAGGCCTCGGCCTTCACGTTGGCCTCGGCCGCGAGTTCGGGCGGCGGGGGGAAGCTGCGCGTCTCGTGGAGAAGGTTGGACAGTGTCTCCTGGCTCGGGGGAGTGCTGTCGGCCACTGTGATTCTCCTTACGTCGACTGGTTCACACCCAATTAATCATGCGGTCCATACCGCGTGAACAGCCGGGGTGCAGCGCGTCGCCGGGGACCGGCGGGCGAGCGGCGAACGGCCGGTGAACGGTCGCCGGTCAGCGACGAGCGGTCGGTGCGCTCCTACCCGCCGGGGAGGGGGCGGCCGGTGTTACCGGCGCGTAGTGTTGTTCTCCGTGAGCGAATCGACTTCTGCCTCCCCTTCCGACCCCCTGGCCCGCGTCGCGGCCCTGCCCGGTGTGAGCGACGCGGTCGCCGAGACGCGGACCCTGGTCGACCGGCTGCTGGGGCACCGCATCCTGCGACGTCGCAGCAGCGACGTGTCCATGGAGTCCGCACTGCGCGGCGCGTGCGCGTCGGCGGCACTGGAGGGCGCCGAGGTCTCGATGGAGGAGATCCGCGAGGGGCACGTGTACGACACGCGCATCAAGGGGGCCCTGCGGGTGTCCGGCGAACTGGGGTCCCTCGTCGACACCTGGCCGAAGGCGCCGCGCCAGGCCCTCGCCCGTCTGCACACGCTCGCCGCGACCGAGGCGGTCTCCGAGGACGCCCTGGGGCGGCCCCGGCTGGCGGGGGAGCGCGTCGAGGACCCGCTCTCACTCGGTCCCGCCCCCGCGCCGGAGGCGGCGCTCGCCCGGCTGGAGGGCCTGTACGCGCTTCTGGGCGCGCGCACGTCCGTCCCGGCCCTGGTGACGTCGGCGCTGGTCCACGGCGAACTGATGGCGATCCGGCCGTTCGGGTGGGGCGACGGCCTGGTGGCGCGCGCGGCCGAGCGGCTGACCCTGGTCGAACGGGGCCTGGACCCGAAGTCGCTGGTGCCGTCCGAGCTGGGCCACCAGACCCTGCGGGACGAGTACGGACCGGCCCTGCGCGGCTACATGGGCGGCACCCCCGAGGGCGTCGCGGAATGGGTCGTCTACTGCTGCCGGGCGGTGCGGGCGGGGGCCCAGGACTCACTGGCGACCTGCGAGGCCCTCAAACGCGGGTGAGCCCCCGAAAAGGTTGAATCGTCGACCATTCCTTTATCGACCAACAGTGACACAATCGTTGTTGGCCACGGGCGACACGGCCGGGCGCGCATTTCCGCGGGTCGCCCGGCGCGTCCGGACGAGCACGTGGAACGGCGCCCCGCGTGACTCTCGGGGCGCCGTCTGCGACACGTTCCACCGGGTTAGCAAGCGACCATTTCCATAGTCTGGCCAGGCAGTACATCCGGTTGTCC
Source organism: Nocardiopsis tropica (assembly GCF_042660575.1). Lineage (NCBI taxonomy): Bacteria > Bacillati > Actinomycetota > Actinomycetes > Streptosporangiales > Nocardiopsidaceae > Nocardiopsis > Nocardiopsis tropica. The sequence goes on along the minus strand of NZ_JBHSUF010000026.1, from coordinate 88,168 downwards.
GACCTAGACGGGCCACACGCGGCCGGGTGGTGCGTGGGTTCCCGGGTGCCGTGTCGGGGTGGTTCTCAGCCACCGTCTGCTTTCTTTGTACGCCCGCCACCCCTCTGGGAAAAGGTGGTTGACCCGACTTTTCCGCCTGGATTCCCGAACCAATACGCGGCACCGCGTGGTAGCGTCTGTTCCGTCGTCGACCAGGGGTTCCGCCGTACCGGAAGAACCCCGCCGCGAAACCCGCCCCGGTTCCCCGGTGCCCGGTTTCCGGGAGGCGCCGACGACAAAGGTCTTTCGGCGGTCGTGGGAGCACGTCTCTCCACAGGCCCTTCCGGAGGACGGGCCCGGTCCTCCCCCCAGGGCCGGAACTCGCGTGGCGGCCTTCGCTCCCCCTGCGGAGGCGGACCCCGCGCCCGCTCCTCACCGCCTGCCGGGCGGGCATGCGTATTCGCCCCCGTGTACGCACCCCGCCCGCCAGGTGGGCCTCCTCCGCCCCGCCGTGGCACCCCCGCACGCCCCGCTCGGGGCTTCTGCGCTCCGCGCCCCGACGACGTCGCACGCCGCCGTCGGCTCCCCCGCATCGCCCCGCTCGGGGCTTCTGCGCTCCGCGCGCCGCCGACGGCGTTGTCCACAGCTCCGGACCGGGGCTTCTCACGAGCGCTCCGGTCGGGGAGGGTCGAAGAAAGACCCCACCCCCCGGAGAGTCCGATGGACACCCGTCCCCTGCCGCTGATCGCGACCGCCGACCCCCTCCTCCTCGACGACCTGCTCAGGCTGGCCACCGCCGCCGCCACCGAGGTCGCCGTCGCCCGCACCCCCGACCGGGCGCTGAGCCTGTGGCGGCACGCCCCGCTCGTGGTGGTGGGCGCCGAGCTGCGCGCCTCCCTGCGCACCGCCGACCCTCCCCCGGGGCGCCACGTGTTCGTGTCGCGCACCGACGGGGGCGAGGACCCGCACGGCCGGGAGGGCCGCCCGTACGGTCAGGACCCGGTCCACGGAGGCGCAACGGCCACCGAAGGACCCGGCACGCTCCTCCTGCCCAGGGACGAGCCCGTGCTGGTGGACCTCCTCACCCGGGCGGCGTCGCCCACCTCCGCCCCGGCCCCCACCGTGTCGGTGATCGGAGGGCGCGGCGGAGCCGGTACCAGCCTCCTCGCGGTCGCCCTCGCCCTCGCGGGCGCCCGCGCCGACCGGGACACCGCCCTCCTCGACGCCGACCCCCTCGGATGCGGATCCGACCTCTACCTCGGCTGCGACGGCGCCCCGCCGCGCACGCCCGAGCGGCGCACCGGCTGGGGCGACCTCGTCCGGCGCCGCGGCCGCGTCCGCTGGCAGGACCTGCGGGCGGGGCTGCCCGGCACGCCCGGGGTCTCGGTGCTGACCTGGTCCCGCGAGCCGGGACCCGCCGCCCCTCTGCCCGTCGGCGCGGCCCGCTCCGCCCTGTCCAGCGCGCGGGACGGCGCCGACCTGGTGGTGGCCGACCTGCCGCGCTCGTTCGACCCCGCCACCGTCGTGTTCCTCAACCGCTCCGACCTCGTGCTCGTCGTGGTCCCGGCCGACGTGCCCTCGGTCGTGGCGGCGACCCGGGTGGTCTCCCGGCTGCGGGAGGAGGCCGCGGCCGTCCGGGTCGTGGTGCGCGGTGCCCGCGGCGACCTGAGCGCCGACGTGGTGGCGTCCACCCTCGGCCTCGACCTCGGCGCGGACCTGCCGCAGGAACCCAGGCTCGACCGGATCCTGGCGGCCGGAGACGTCCCCGCGCGCCACCCCAGGTCCCCCCTGGCCCGGTTCGCCGACCTCGTGGTGGCGTCCCTCCCGTTCCCGGAGCCCGTCCCGTGAGCCCGCTCGTGGAGGCGGTGCGCAACCGCCTCGTGGCTTCCGGGGCGCCGGTGAGCCCGGCCAACGTCGCGGCGGCACTGAGGGCCGAAGGCGGCCTGCTGGGCGACACCGAGGTGCTGTCCATGACCCGGCGGCTGGCGGCCGACCTGTCCGGGGCGGGGCCGCTGGAGGAGCTCATGTCCTCCTCCGGGGTCACCGACATCCTCGTCAACGGGCCCGACGAGGTGTGGGTGGACGACGGCGGCGGCCTGCGGCGGGCCGGGGTGCGGTTCGAGTCGGCGGACGCGGTCCGACGGCTGGCCCAGCGGCTGGCCGCGCAGGCGGGTCGGCGGCTGGACGCCGCCGTCCCCTACGTGGACGCCAGGCTCCCGAGCGGTGCCCGCCTGCACGCGGTGCTGCCCCCGGTGTCCCCCGCCGGAGCCTGCGTGTCCCTGCGCCTGCCGCCCCGGCGGGTGTTCTCCCTGGAGCGCCTCACCGAACACGGCACTGTCACCGGTCGCGGCGCGGCCCTGCTGCGGGCGCTCGTGGCGTCCCGTGCGGCCTTCCTCGTGAGCGGCGGAACGGGTACCGGCAAGACCACGCTGCTGTCGAGCCTCCTGTCCCTCGTGGACCCGGGTGAGCGCCTCGTGCTCGCCGAGGACTCCCCCGAGCTCCGCCCCGACCACCCGCACGTGGTGCGGCTCCAGACCCGCCCGGCCAACATCGAGGGGAGCGGAGAGGTGTCCCTGGAGGTCCTGGTGCGGCAGGCCCTGCGGATGCGGCCCGACCGGCTGGTGGTGGGCGAGGCGCGCGGGCCGGAGATCGTGTCCCTGCTGGGAGCCCTCAACACCGGTCACGAAGGCGGCGCCGGCACCCTCCACGCCAACGGCGCCGGGGACGTCCCCGCCCGGGTGGAGGCGCTCGGCTGCGGTGCCGGGCTCGACCGGGCCGCGGTGCACAGCCAGCTGGCCGCCACCAGGGTCATGGTCGTGCACCTGGTCCGGGACGCCGGAACCCGTCGCCTCGCCGAACTCCGGGTGCTGCGCCGCGACCCGGCCGGGCTCGTGCACGCGGTGCCCGCGGTGTCGTTCGGCCGGGACGGCTCCTGCCGGGAGCACCCCGGGGCCGAGGAGGTGGCGGCCCGGCTGGGCGACGGGTGGCGACAGCGGTGACCGCGCTGGCGGTGTGCGCGGCGTGCGCGGGGCTCCTGGTCCTGCTGTTCGCGGTCCCGGCGCCTCAGCGCATCCGCCTGGGCGCCGTACTGGACCGACCGCGGCGCCCTGTGCGCGGGGAGGGCCCGCGGTCCCTGGTGCCCCGTCCCGGGAAGGCCTCCGAACGCCGGCGGTCCGTGGTCGTGCTGTGCCGGGTCCTGGCCGCCGAACTGCGTGCCGGGCAGCCCCCGCAGGAGGCGCTGCGGATCGCCGCCGCCGAGGCCGGACCGCTGGTGGGCGCGGTGGACGACGCGGAGTCGCTGCGCCGCGAGGCCGCCCGTGATCCGGACCTGCGCGCGCTGGCCTACCTGGCCGTGTGCTGGGAGGTGGCGGCCGACACCGGCGCCGGGCCGGCCGAGGTGGTCGACGCGCTGGCCGCCAACCTCACCGAACAGGAGGAGCAGCGGGCCGAGGCGGAGGCGCGGACGAGCGGTCCGCGCACGACCGCGATCGTCCTGACGTGCCTCCCGGTGGCCGGGGTGCTGATGTCCTCCGGCCTCGGCGGGTCGCCGTTGGAGTTCCTGTTCACGACGCCGCTGGGGGTGGCCTGCCTGGTGTGCGGCGTGTTCCTCGACCTCCTGGGTTTCTGGTGGGCGCTGCGCATGCTGCGCTCCGCGACAGCTCCACCGTGACCGGGCGCGGAGAGGGGGAGGACGACCGCGACCGCCGGGGGCGGAGGCGGTGTGGGGGCCGGCTGAGGGGCGGGGCGGCCACGGCCCCGTACGGGAAACGGTGTGGAAGGGGAGTGGACGTGATGACGGTGGTGACCGCGGCACTGTTCGGCGCCGCCGCCGCGTGGGTGGCGACGGGCCGGGGAGGCGCCCCGGGGACACGGCTGGCGGGCGCCGGGCCGGAGGGCGGGCCGCCCCTCCGTACCGGTCTGCCTCTGCGGGCCCTGGCCCTGACGCTGGCGGGCGTGCTCGCGGTGGCCGCGTCGGCCACCCTGTTCGGCCCGGTCGGCGGCGTCGTCGCGGTCGGGGGGTGCGCCGTGCTGTGGGTGCGGGCCCGCCGTGCCGGGGAACGACCCGACCGGCTCCCGGTGACCTCCGATCTGCCCGTGGTGATCGGGCTCATCTCCTCGGGGATCCGAGCCGGGGCGACCCTGCCCGTCTGCCTCACGGCGGTCTCCGGGGCGGCGGGCGGAAGGCTGGGCGGGGAGCTGTCAGCGGTCGCCGAGCAGCTGCGGCTGGGGGCCGATCCGGCGTCGGCCTGGAGCCGCTCCTCCCTTCCCGCCCCGCTGGCCGCGGCGGGAAGGGACCTGGCCCGGGCCGCCGACACCGGCTCGCCGGTCGCCGACCTCCTGGACCGCCACGTGGTCGACCTGCGGCGGGCCCTGCGCACCCGCGCGACAGCGCGGGTGGAGCGGTTGGGGGTGCTGGTGGTCGCGCCGCTGGGCCTGTGCTTCCTTCCCGCCTTCGTGCTGATCGGCATCGTCCCGATGGCCGCCGAGCTGCTCTCCCGGGCACTGGGGGGCTGACTCTCCCCCGAGCGCGCTGCCGCCCCGGCAGGAAGCCCTCCCGGAAGCCCGGGGCGGACCACCGGGACCGCGCGTCCGAGGACGGCGGCCGCGCCGGACCCCGCTCGGGTCACCCGTCCCGGCCCCTCGTCCGGCGCCCCGCCGGGCCCCGTGAGGGTCCGCGGTCCCCACCTCAGGCCTCGTCCTCGCAGAGGCCGTCGATGACGTCGTCCAGGACGGACGCGCGGTCGGCCGTGGACATCAGCCGGAGTTCGCGGAGCGCGGGCACGGTGTCCACACTGCTCCCCCGTGCTCCCGCGACCGTGCACACCCTCATGCAGTGCTGGGTGGGCTCCCGCCAGAAGTCCCGTTCGTCGACGGGCGCGAGGCGGTACACCGTGGCCGGGTACCGGGGGGGTCGGCCGGGCACACGCCACTGCTGCACACGCGCGAGCACGAAACCGGTGAGCAGCGAGTCGAAGACGCCCTCCGAGGCCAGGTCGGCCAGCGCCTCCCGGTCGCCCTCCCCGCGGCACTCCTCGCACCCGGCAAGCTCGGCCCGCAGGAGCCAGCGGGCGCGCGCGTGGCCCACCTCGGAGTTCTTGAGCCTGCTCGGGTGTCGGTGTCCCATACACCGGAGGGTACGAGGGTTCCGCACCCGCTGTGCGGGGGGTGTGCGCAGGTCGTCCGGACGGGGGCGGCGGTGCGGGGCACACGCCCGGGCGGGACCCGACCCCAGGACCCGTCCGCGGGGTCCCGCCCGGGGCCGACCCGGACGGGACCCCGCGGTGTCAGTACTCCTCCCGGTCGAAGCGCCGCTGGCCGAGGTACGGGGTGGGGAAGCGGGGCCAGCCGACGGACAGGCGCATCGCCAGCACCGCGATGCCCAGCAGAACCAGGACCACGGTGGAGGTGTGTCCCACGGCACGCGCGAAGGTCGCGGCGGGGGGTGCGGCCTCCGCCGTGTAGTGGACGACGGGTTCGTGCACGGGCGGCGGAGCGGCCGCCGCCCGGCGGGCGGAACCGACCGAGGCCTCCGCCGGGCGGGCCCCGGCGGCGGGCGAGGGCGTGGGGCTCGCCGATGGGGAGGCGCAGGGGTCGGGGTCCTCGGCACCGCCGTCGCGCACGGCGGGTTCGGCGGGTTCGGCGGGTTCGGCGGGTTCGGCGGAGGCCGCGCAGGGCGGAGGGACGTGGTCGTCGGACTGGGGAGGAGCTCCCAGCAGGAGGGCGCACAGCAGTACGGAGACGGGGGCGGGGCTCATTCCACTTCCTCGCTGGAGACGGCTTCGTGGACCGGCCCGGCGCGGGCGCGCGCCAGGACGTCGCGGTCCGCCAGTGACGACGGGACCGAGACCACCACCTCTGCGGTGGAGCCGGTGATGACGCAGGATTCGAGGGAGGCCTCGTTGGCCTCTGCGGTGTCCCGGGCCTCCGCGCAGGCTCGTTCCGTGCCGTGGACGAGTCGGGCGGCGGCCGCGAGTGCGGCGAGATCGGCGGCGGTGGTGGCGCGGTCCCGGTCGAGTCGTGCCGCCGCCGTCACGAGGACGGCGAGGGTGACGAACCAGAGCAGGGCCCCCAGGCTCGCCCACCAGACGGTGGCTGAGCCGGAGTCGGAGTGCACGTGGTCAGCTCCCCGGTTCGAGGAGGACGGCGGCGCTGCCGTCCACCCCCAGGGGAGGCGCCAGTGGGCCGAGCCGCAGCTCGACCCGTACGGTGACGCGGGCTGTGTGCCCGTCATCGGCCAGGCCGACGTCCGCGCCCCGGGGCGCGGCGGTCAGCGCCAGGCTCCGGGCCCGGTCGTCGGGTTCGCCCCGGGCGAGGGCCCGCGCCCCCACCCGCGCGGCGTCCGCGCAGGCGAGCTGGGCCGAAGCGGCCTGGACGGCCCCGAAGGACACGGCCAGGACGAGCAGCAGGGAGGGCAGCGTGAGCGCCGCCTCCACGGTGACCGATCCGCGGTCAGAACCCCGAGCTGAGCGCATCGACCACGAGCGCGGTGAGGGCCTCCCTGACCTCACCGCTGGTGATGATGACGTAGAGGACGCCGGCGAACGCGGCGCCGATGACCGCGCACAGCGCGTACTCGGCGGTGGCCATCCCGTCGTCGCCTCCGGGCTGCGCGGTGCGAGCGGGTGGCGGGCCGGTGAGAGCGAACATGGAACCTCCCTGGTGAGGGGCGGACGGGGTGTCGGCGCCCGATTCCAGGTTCCGGTGGCGGAGTGCGGTCCCGAAAGCCCCTTTCCCAGCCTGTGGAAAACCCCGGGTGCCCCGCACCGGCTGCGGGAGCCCCATTCCCCGGCGCCCGGCCGCCCGTGGCCCCGCACCGGCGGGCGGCGCACGGCCCCCCGCCTGTGGCGTGCCCCTCGCCCCGGCACGCGGGATCCGCGGGCTGTCGGCACGGCGCTCCCCGGTCCCGTCTCGGACGGGCCGGTCCTGCGACCCGGTCCCCGGACGGCACCGCGGAGAACCCGGCGCCCTCAGCCCGCGGACGGCCCGCACCTCCTCCGGAAGGCGGCTCTCAGGCGCCCTCCGCGCCCGTGCCGCCGTCCCCTCCGAGGACCTCGTCGAGAAGCCTCAGCGCACCGGACTTGCTCAGGGGCTCGTTGCCGTTGCCGCACTTGGGCGACTGGATGCACGAGGGGCACCCGTGGTCGCACTCGCAGTCGGCGATCGCGGCCCGGGTCGCGGTGAGCCACTCGCGCGCCGCGGAGAAGCCCCGCTCGGCGAAGCCCGCGCCGCCCTCGTACCCGTCGTAGACGAACACCGTCAGCCTGCCCGTGTCGCCGTGGACGGCGGTGGACACCCCGCCGATGTCCGAGCGGTCGCAGGTCGCCAGCAGCGGGAGCATGCCGATCGCGGCGTGCTCGGCCGCGTGGGCGGCGCCCAGCAGGCCCACGTCCTCCTTGCGCAGCCGGGCCTCCCCCTCCGCGGGCAGGGTCCACCACACCGCGCGGGTGTGGAGCGTGCGCTCGGGGAGTTCGAGCGGCTGCTCCCCGAGGACGGAGCCGGTGCGCACGTCCCGCTTGAGGAAGCCCACCACCTGGCGGACCACCTCCACCTCGCCGAAGTACGCGGTCGCGCCGCTCGGCCACTCCTCCCGGCGCAGCACCGAGCGCACGGTGATGTCCGTGGTGTCGCGCGCCCAGGTGCTGTACGGCGGTTCGGCGCCGTGGACCAGTGCGACCCCCTCGTCCAGGTCGAGGTCGTCCACCAGGTACGTGGAGCCCTGGTGGAGGTACACCGCGCCCGGGTGCACGGTGCCGTGGGACGCGGCCTCGTCGATCTCGCCGAGGAGCTGCCCGCTCCCGGTGTCCACGATCTGCACGGGGGGACCGCCCGCCCCGCGGATATCGGCCAGGTCGCTGGCCCGTTCATTACTGGTCCAGAACCAGCCCCGTGGGCGCCTCCGCAAGAGTTTCCGCTCCACGAGATCGGCCAGGCGCTCCTCGGTGGTTTCTCCGAAGAGGGCGAAGTCGTCCTTCGTGATCGGTAGCTCCTGGGCGGCCGCACACAGGTGCGGACCCAGAATGTGGGGGTTTTCCGGGTCAAGGACGGTGGTCTCCACAGAGCGACCGAAAATCGCCTCCGGGTGGTGTGCGAGGTACGTGTCCAACGGGTCGTCCCGGGCGATGAACACCGCCAGGGCGTCGTCGCCGCGCCGCCCCGCCCGTCCCGCCTGCTGCCACAGGGACGCCAGGGTCCCCGGCCATCCGGCGATGAGGACGGCGTCGAGCCCGCTGATGTCCACGCCCAGTTCCAGGGCGTTGGTGCTCGCCAGCCCCAGGAGCTCCCCCGTCCTCAGGGCCTCCTCCAGCTCCCTCCGCTCCGAGGGCAGGTAGCCGCCCCGGTAGGCGGCAACCCGGGCGGCCAGGTCGTGGTCGCCCCGCTCCGACAGGAGCCGCTGAGCGGTCAGCGCGACCACCTCCGCGCCCTGCCGCGAACGCACGAACACGAGGGTCCGCACCCGGTCCCGCACCAGGTCGGCGAGCATCTCAGCGGCCTGGGACGGCGCCGTCCGCCTGATGGGCGCCCCCTGCTCCCCGGTCAGGTCGGTGAGCTCCGGCTCCACGAGGGCGACGGACAGCCCCGGGCGCGGGGACCCGTCCTCGCTGACCGCGGTGACGGGCACGCCGGTCAGCCGGGTCGCGCTCTGCGCGGGGCTGCCGGAAGTGGCCGAGGCCAGCACGAACACCGGTTCCGACCGGTAGCGGGCGCAGATCCTGCGCAGCCGCCGCAGGATCTGGGCGACGTGCGAGCCGAAGACACCGCGGTACCGGTGCGCCTCGTCGACCACCACGTAGCGCAGCCTGCGCAGGAAGCGCGACCACGCCCCGTGGCGGGGGAGGATCCCGTGGTGCAGCATGTCCGGGTTGGTGAGCACGTAGTTGCCGTGCTCGCGTACCCAGGACCGCTCCTCGACGCTCGTGTCGCCGTCGTATACGGCCGCACGCATGCCCGCGAGACCCAGGTCCGATATCCACCGCAACTGGTCCTGGGCGAGCGCCTTGGTCGGGGAGAGGTAGAGCACGGTCCCGCCCGCGTCGACGGCGTCCACAGCGGGTATGAGGAAGCCGAGTGACTTCCCCGAGGCGGTACCCGTGGCTATGATCACATCACGGCCCGAGCGTGCGAGGTCGGCGGCTTCAACCTGGTGGGACCACGGTCGTGTGATCCCCAGCTCGGAGAGCCGTCCGACCAGGTGGGGCGCGGCCCATTCCGGCCACTCCCCGCCCACTCCCTCGTTGCGGGCCACATGCTCGATGTGGGTCACCTGCGGGTACCGGGTATCGTCACGCCACACACCGGGGAGCACGGGCTCCGATCGCCTCATCCGAGACCCCTCCTCACAGGCGCGTGTTCGGTAGTCATGACGCCCTCAGACGAAGGGTGTCGCACTGGGACATCGGTTTCAGTGTGACATCCGGGGGAAGAGTGGCGCGGTGTCACGGTTTTTCTGTGCATCACAGGAAGACGCACTCGACACCCGTGGTTGAATGCGTGCTGGTGGGGTAACGCCCGGCAGAGATCATTCGCGATTTTTTCGCGGTTCGGCGCTGGAGGACTAGTGGACTTGAAGCTTGATCATTACACCGAGGGCGACACCGAGATCGTCGTCGTTGAGGGTGAGATCGATGTCTATACCGCGCCCCGGCTCCGCGAGCTGCTGATCGACCTGGTCAACAAGGGCAACTTCCACCTCGTGGTCAACATGGAGAAGGTGGAGTTCCTGGACTCGACAGGCCTCGGTGTGCTTGTGGGCGGGCTCAAGCGCGTCCGGGCCCACGACGGGACCCTCGACCTGGTCTGCACCCAGGAGCGCATCCTGAAGATCTTCCGGATCACCGGTCTGACCAAGGTCTTCGGTATCCACGGCTCTGTTCAGGAAGCCATCGACAAGCGTTCCGCGAAGTAGCCCAGAGCGAGCGATGGCAACCATCACGCTCACGATCAGCGCGCTTCCCGCCCACGTGCGCACGGCGCGGCTCATGGCCGCGACCGTGGCACGGCGGGCGGGTATCGCCGCCTCAGCGATCGACGAGATCAGGCTGGCGGTCGGTGAGGCGTGTTCCCGGGCGGTGGCCGCACACAAGCTGCACTGCCCCACACAGCCGATCCTGCTCCAGCTGATCGACGGCAACGGGCCTGACCCGGGGCCGGACTCCCGCACCGACGCCACGAGCCCCGCCTTGCGCGCCAACGGGAGCGCGACACAACGTTTCGAGGTCGTCGTCTCCGACCGTGCCCCCGCGAAGGACACGGTGGAGACCGTCAACCCGTCCATGCTGGACGGGCTCTTCCTCGACGGTGAGGACACCCCTCCCGGCGGAATCTCCGGGTTCTCCCCCGGCCTCGGCCTGGCGGTCATCACCGGTCTCGCCGACGAGGTGAAGATCGACCCCAGCGACAGGGGCACCGTCGTGCGCATGAGCTGGCCGTTGACGAACGAGCACACGCCGGACCCCAGCTCCAACTAGGGCCGGTCCACAGACGTCCGAACGGGCGCCCTCCCCGCGGGGAGGGCGCCCGTTCGCGTGCGGGGGCGCGGGCGCCGGAGCGAGTGACGGGTCGGGGCCCGGGGTCGCCCGCCCCGCGTGGCGCCTCCGCCGCGCGGGGCGGACGGCCCCGCGGACGGCCCTGGGGACGGCCCGCGGATCCGCGGACCCCGGGCAGCACCGTGCCGGCCGCCGCGGCGGTCCCCCTGTACATCCAGTGAACCGTGGGGGGCGGGTCCTGTGAAGGCCCGGCGTCCGCCTGTGGACGGGGGTCAGTCGCAGGTCTGGGAGGAGACCTCCGCCGCGGACTCCAGACCCGAACCCGCGTTCTCCGCCACCTCGTCGGCGGTGAGCACGTAGCCCGTCTCCGGCTCGTTCGTGGCCGCGGCGAACACGACCCCGTAGACGGTGCCGTCCGGGGCGAGGAGCGGGCCTCCGGAGTTGCCGGGGCGCACCACCGCGCGCACCTGGTAGATCTCCCGGCTCACCTGCTGCGAGTGGTAGAAGTCCGGCCCCTGCGCCGTCTGGCGGGCCCGTACGCGCGCGGGGACGGCCGTGAAGCCGCTGTTGCGGGGGAACCCGGCCACCACCGCGTCCCCGCCCTGCGGGGCCTCGTGCGTGAACTCCAGCGGCTCCAGGTCCAGCCCCGGGACGTGGAGGACCGCCAGGTCCTGCTGCGCGTCGAACAGCACCAGGGTGGCGTCGAGCTGGTAGCCCTCCCGGGTGACGATCCGCAGGTCGTCGGTCACCCCGGCGACGACGTGCGCGTTGGTCATGATCCGGTCTTCGGCGTAGGCGAAGCCGGTCCCCTCCACACGGCGCTGGCAGGACGGGGCGGTCCCCAGGACCTTGACCACGCTGCGGCTTGACTCGATCAGCTCCGGGGTGGTGAGAACGTCCGGGTCCGGCGGCTCGACCTCGGCCAGCTCACCGGTCCCGAGGCCGCTGAAGACCTGTGGGAACGCGCTCTGGTCCACGACCCTGCGGAACGTGGAGAAGCCGCTGTGGGCCGACTCCGGCATGAGCGCGTCCACCGACTGGAGGATGCGCGAGTCCTTGACCTGGCCGGCCACCAACGGCAGCGCCGAGTTCGCGACCGTGCTGCCGATGAACCAGGCGACGAGCAGTACCGAGAGCCCGCTGACCAGGGCTCCGCCCACGGCGTCCACGACGCGGGCGGAGTCCCACGTGACCCTGTTGCGGACGAGGGTGCCCAGGTAGGAGCACAGGAACTGGCCGAGCGCGGCGGCCAGGAAGACCACGGCGATGGCCAGGAGCGCCTGTCGGCCGGGATCCTCCACCCACGCCTGGATCAGGTCCGGGGCGGCCAGGGCGGCGAGGACGCCCCCGCCGATGAAGCCCACGAAACTGAAGACACCGACGATGAAACCCTGGCGGTACCCGGTCACCGCGAACAGCAGCAGCAGGACGATCAGGACCACGTCGAGCACAATGCCCTCCAAGAATGAGCGCTACCCGACCGGCCGCAGGCCCTGCGGGGTGGCTTCGAACACGTCGGTGAGACCCTCGTGGCGCCAAGGAAGTTCCCAGCCGCCCATGGTGAGCAGGCTGTCGATGATCGCACCGGTGAAACCCCACACGAGCATGCCGTCGACCCGGAAGCCCGGCCCCCACCGGGTCCCGCCCCCGTAGCGCACCATGACCCGGTTGGCCGGGTCGGCGAGGTCGGCGACCGGGACCCTGGAGACCGCGGCGACCTCGCCGAGGTCGGTGGGGCGCACCTCGGAGGGCTCGCGCCACCAGCCCAGGACGGGGGCCACCCGGAAGTTGCTGAAGCTCAGGTACAGCTCGGGGAGGCGTCCCACGACGTCGACGCCCGCGGGGACCACCCCGGTCTCCTCCTCCGCCTCCCGGAGGGCCGCGGCCTCGACGGAGGCGTCCGTGGGCTCGATCCGGCCGCCGGGGAAGGCCGGCTGCCCGGCGTGGCGGCGCAGTCCGGCGTTGCGCTGGATGAGGAGCAGGTCCGGCCCCTTGTGTCCGACGCCGAAGAGGATGAGGACGGCCGACTCGCGGCCGCCGTTCGCGGGGGGCCGCATGGGGCCCGGCACGGTCATCGTCTCGGCGGCGTCCGCGAGCGCGGCGAGCCAGAGCGGGATCGGGTTCATACGTGAAGCCTGTTCCGGGGGTTGTCGCGCCGTCGGTGGACCGGTGCGGCCGCTGGCGCGGGCCGCACCGGGATGTTCCCGGGATTTCCTGGGCGGGCCGGGAGCGCGGGGCCCGGGGCCCGCACCGCTCCCTCGGGTCGTCATGCGGTGGAACCGTGTCCGGCGGTCCCGTGCGGGGACTCCCTCGCGGGAACCGCTCCCGGGGGCGCCGCGTCCCCCGCGGGGCCCCGGTCTCCGGGTCCGCCGGCCGGCGCGGCGTCCCCGGAGGCGGTGGGACCGCCGGGGTCGTCCCGGCAGGGGGCCGCCGCCGCGTCGCGGCGGTACCGCGGAGCGGCGCGGCGGAGGCGTCCGCGCGGACGCGGCGGCCGTGTCGGGACGCCGGTGTCAACGATCACACCATCAGAGTACAAAGCGCCGCAGGCGCCCCCGCCGTCCGCCGCCTCCGGGCCGGCCGCCGCAGGGGCGGGGTCAGGCGAAGGAGCGCATCCGCAGCAGCCCGGCGGCCGTGTCCGGATCCGTCGGGCCCTCCCCGAACGAGGGGCACCAGCGGGCCAGGTCGCAGGCGCCGCAGGCGGGCTTGCGGGCGTGGCAGACCCGCCGCCCGTGCCAGACCACCCGGTGGGAGAGCATCGTCCAGTCCCTCGGGGGGAACAGGTCGCCCACCGCGTGCTCGACCTTCACCGGGTCGACCTCGTCCGTCCACTTGAAACGGCGGACCAACCGCCCGAAATGGGTGTCCACGGTGATCCCGGGCACATCGAAGGCATTACCGAGCAGTACATTTGCGGTTTTTCGTCCTACACCGGGTAGTTTGACCAGGTCGGAGAGGTTCCCCGGAACCTCTCCGCCATGCTGTTCGCACAGCGCCTGACCGAGCCCGATGAGACTGTTCGTCTTGGCGCGGAAGAAGCCGAGCGGACGGATGACCTCCTCCATCTCCTCCCGCCGGGCCGAGGCGTAGGCCTCGGCGTCGGGGTAGCGGGCGAAGAGCGCCGGAGTGACCTGGTTGACCCGTTTGTCCGTGCACTGCGCGGACAGGATGGTGGCGACCAGCAGTTCCAGCGGGGTCGTGAAGTTCAGTTCGCAGTGGGCGTCCGGGTAGAGCTCGACGAGTTCCCGGTACATCCTGCGCGCGCGGCGGACCAGCGCGAGTCGGCTCTCGCCGGTGGGCGTGGGGTTCTCCGCGGGCGCGGACGGCGCGTCTGGCGTGTCACGGGGCATCGTCACAGGGTAGGCGTCCCGACGGGGCGGGCCTCCGTGTTCACCGAAAGTTCGGCATGCTTCCGGGAGCCGGCCGTCGTTTCGGCCGGTGACCGGGATTATGTAACCAATGTCCGATGGCGCGGCGCGGACAGCCCTTGATACAGGCTGATTACGACTAAGATCGCATGGGCTGACGTCGGCTGTTGTGGGCACGTGGTCTCCCGGCGGCAAGCCGCGGTAACGACCTGGTTTCACACCCGGGTGCGATATACGTCACACTGTTGACGGTCAGGTTCTGAGGAGGACGTGTGGTGGACGAGATCAACGAGGTGCTGCGGAAGGCCCCTCTGTTCGAGGCTCTCGACGAGGAGGACACGGCGGCGCTCCGCTCATCGGTGAGCGAGGTACGCCTCGGACGCGGGCAGACCCTGTTCAGCGAGGGCGACGAGGGCGACCGCCTGTACGTGATCCTCAGCGGGAAGGTCAAGCTGACCCGTACGGCCGTGGACGGCCGCGAGAACCTGCTCGGGGTGCTCGGCCCCAGTGAGATGTTCGGTGAGCTGTCGCTGTTCGACCCGCGCCCGCGCACCGCGAGCGCCGTCGCCGTGACCGACTCGGTGCTCGCCGGGCTGGGCCACGACGACCTGCGCCCGTTCCTGTCGAGCCGTCCGCACGTCTCGCTCCAGCTGCTCAAGGCACTGGCGGCCAGGCTGCGCCGGACCAACGACGTGATGGCGGACCTCGTCTTCACCGACGTGCCGGGCCGTGTGGCCAAGGCGCTCCTGGAGCTCGCCGACAAGTTCGGCAAGGAGGGCGAGGACGGCCTGCACGTCCACCACGACCTCACCCAGGAGGAGCTCGCCCAGCTGGTCGGCGCCTCGCGCGAGACGGTCAACAAGGCGCTCGCCGAGTTCGCGCTGCGCGGCTGGCTGCGCATCGAGGCCAAGGCCGTCGTCCTGCTCGACGTCGAGCGGATGCGCCGCCGGGCCCGCTAGAACCTCCGGCGCCCGGACGGGCGCCCGGCGGACACGCTGTGTGGCCGCTCTCCCCCCGGGGTGGGCGGCCACAGCACTGTCCGGACCCCGCGGCGCGCCGCCCCTCGGCGGCGGCTCGGAAGGCCCCGTGCGCGCGCCTGCCGGGCGGTGCCCGTCCGCCCGGGGCTACGGCTCGTTGCCGGCCGGGAGCTCACCGCGCGAGGCCAGGTAGCGCAGCTGGGCGCGCACCGACGACTCCGCGGCGAACCGGATCTGCTCGTCGACGTCGGGGTAGACACGGTCCACGACGGCGCCGACCCCGGTCGCGCCGGCGTTCACGGCCTCCCGGACCTGCTCCAGGCGCGACTCGCGGTGCGCGATGTAGGAGGACAGCGCCTCCGCGGGCGCGGTCAGGATCGGTCCGTGCCCGGGCAGGAGTGTGCGCACACCCTGCTCCCGCACGAGGTCCCGCAGCCTGTACAGCGAGTCCATGTAGGGGCCGAGGCCGTCGTCGCCGTCGATCACGGTCGTGCCGTGCCCCAGGACCGTGTCCCCGGTCAGGACGGCGTTGTCCGCGCCGACCAGGAGGCACACCGAGTCGTCGGTGTGCCCGGGGGTGGCGACGACCGTCAGTACCAGGCCGTCGGCCTCCAGGGTGTCGCCGTCGGACAGGCCGTGGCCGCCGACCCGCGCCTCCGGGTCGACCGCGTGCACGGGGGCCCCGGTCAGCTCGGCGAAGTAGCGGGCGCCCTCGGCGTGGTCGGGGTGCCGGTGGGTGACCACCGCCATCTGTACCTGCGCGCCCTGCTCCTGCACGGTCCGCGCCACCCTCTCCAGGTGGCGCTCGTCGTGGGGGCCGGGGTCCACGACCACGACCCCGCGGGCGCCGGGCTCGCGCAGGATCCAGGTGTTGGTCCCCTCCAACGTCATCGGGCCAGGATTGGGGCACAGCACACAACTGGCGCGCAGCGTCCCGGAACCGTCGATCCTCATCGCACCTCGCTTCGATCGCCGAGACCGGACCGGTCCGGAGGACCGCGGGCGGCGAACCCCGGAACCCGTCCCGCGGCCACGCGGTCCGCACGGTGACGTGCGCACCCTCACGGGGCCGCACCGGGATTCGGCAGGGGGTACTCCACCCCGTCGGGGGCGACGACGCGGATCCGACCGTTGACTTCCCGAACTTCCGGTTCAAAGGGGACGATATCCCGTCGCGCCTTCCGTACACCCTCCAGGGTCCGGCACTCGGCGAGCTCGGCGCACGTGACCACCGTGGGCGGCAGCATGGGCATGCGCCCCGCCGCCCATTCCGGGGCGACCAGGGACGGATCGGTCCAGGCCGTGAGGTCGGCCTCGCCGCCGACGTCGCGCGAGGCCTGGCCCGGCGGAAGCTCCGCGGCGAAGAACCAGGTGTCGTAGCGGCGCGGCTGGGCGCGGGGCGTGATCCAGCGCGACCACGCCCGGAGCCACTCCGACCTGAGCACCAGCCCGCGCCGGGAGAGCACCCCCGTGAAGGAGCGGGAGCGGTCGATCAGCCCCAGCCGGTCCCGCTCCCACTCCTCGGACGCCGTGTCGAGGGTGATGGCCGGCTCCCCGGCGCGCTCCGGCGCGCTCGCCAGCAGCACGCCGGTCTCCTCGAAGGTCTCGCGGACGGCGGCGCACACCAGCGCACGCGCCATCCGCACGTCGGTGCCGAGTGTCCGCGCCCACTCCCGCGGGGACGGACCGGTCCAGGGAAGATCCCCGTCGGCGTCCCTCTCGTCCACTCCTCCGCCCGGGAAGACGTAGGCGCCCGGCGCGAAGCCCATGGAGCGGACCCTGCGCATGAGCAGGACCTCCATCGGCCCCTCCCCGCGCCCGCCCCGGGCCGGGCCGCCCCGCGCGGGGCGCAGCAGCATCACCGTGGCGGCCGGCCTGGGCCGGGCGGCCCCTCCCTGCTCCGGCATCGGCATACCCTCCCGGGTCTCGGGGCCGGAGGCCGCGCCGCCGACCGGCGCGGCCTGCCCGGCCTCACGGGGAACCGCTCAGCGGACCTCGACGATCATGTCGACCTCGACCGGGGAGTCGAGCGGCAGGGCCGCCACCCCGACCGCCGCGCGGGCGTGCACCCCGGCGTCGCCGAAGACCCGGGCGAGCAGGTCGCTGGCGCCGTTGATCACACCGGGCTGGCCGGTGAAGTCGGGGGTGCTGGCCACGAAGCCGCCCACCTTGACGATCCTGACCACGTCGGACAGCTCGCCGACCTCGGCGCGCACCGCGGCGATGGCGTTGAGCGCGCAGAGCGCGGCCAGATCGCGGGCGGCCTCCGGGGTGACCTCCGCGCCGACCTTGCCCGTGGCGGGCAGCTCGCCCTCCACGAACGGCAGCTGGCCGGACACGTACACGTGGGCCCCGCTGCGCACCGTCGGCGTGTAGGAGGCCACCGGGGCCGCCACCTCCGGCAGGGTCAGGCCCAGCTCCGCGATCCGCTCCTCGGGGGTGGCCATCAGAGCTGGCGCTTCATGTAGGCGACGTACTGCTGGTTGCGCGGGTCGGTGCCCTCCGGGAGCGGGGCGGGCACGACGGAGACGAGCTCCCACCCGTCGGAACCCCAGTTGTCGAGGATCTGCTTGGTGGCGTGCGACAGCAGCGCCACCGTCTGGTACTCCCACTTGCTCATGCGTCCAACCCCTATCGGTCACCGGCGTCCCGCCACCGAGGCGGGGCGCCGCACGTCAACGCCGCCACACTACTCACCCGTGCTCCTCCCCGCCCACACAGACGCCTCTTCCCACCCGCCCCCGGAGGCCCACATAGACTCCCTGGGGTGAGTGATCGTGAGCACGGACCACAGCATCCGGGGGATGCGTGCGCGGGAGCGCGACTGCACATCGTCACCGGGAAGGGCGGGACCGGCAAGACCACGATCGCCGCGGCGCTGGCCCAGGCGCTGGCCGCGGACGGTGGCCGCGTGCTCCTGGTCGAGGTGGAGGGGCGCCAGGGCGTCGCGACCCTCCTCGGCAGCCCGCCGCTCCCCTACGAGGAGCGCGAGATGCTCTCCGTCCCCGGCGGCGGGAGCGTGTCCGTCCTGGCGGCCGACGCCGAGGCGGCGCTCCTGGAGTACCTGGAGATGTTCTACGGCATGCGCCGGGCCGGGCAGGCGCTGAACAGGCTCGGGGCCGTGGACTTCGCCACCACCATCGCCCCCGGGCTGCGCGACGTCCTGCTCACCGGCAAGGCGACCGAGGCGGTGCGGCGCCGCCGGGGCGCGCGCCGCAGGCCCTCCGCCGCCGATCCGGCCGCGCCCTTCCACTACGACGCCGTGGTGATGGACGCCCCGCCGACGGGGCGGATCTCCCAGTTCCTCAACGTGAACTCCGAGGTGGCGGGGCTGGCCCGGGTGGGCCCGATCCGCAACCACGCCGACAAGGTCATGGAGGTCATCCGCTCCGACCGGACCCTGGTGCACTTCGTGACGCTCCTGGAGGAGATGCCCGCCCAGGAGACCCGGGACGGGATCGCGGAGATCTCCGAGCTGGGGCTCGCGGCGGGGATGGTGCTGGTGAACATGGCACGCCCCCCGCTCCTCGACGACGCGTCCCTGGAGGCCGCCGCGAGCGGCGGCCCGGACCTCAACGCACTCGCCGCCGGGTTCGGGGAGGCACGTGTGGAGAACCCGCGGGAGCTCGCCGCCTCCCTGGCCGGCGAGGTGCGCGGGCACGCCCTGCGGGTCCGGTTGGAGCGACGCGTGCGGTCGGACCTGGAGGACCTGGGCCGCCCCCTCCTCGAGCTCCCCCTCCTCACGGGGGGCGTGGACCGGGCGGCCCTGGACGAACTCACACGGCGGCTGGCCGAGCAGGGGGTGCGCCGGTGAACCCGGGACCGGAGGACGACGGCCGCGCGAACCGCGGGGGGACCGGTGCGGAGGCACTCGACACCGACGCGCTCCTGGACGACCCGGGGACGCGGATCATCGTGTGCTGCGGGGCCGGCGGGGTCGGCAAGACCACCACCGCCGCCGCACTGGGGCTGCGCGCCGCGGAGCGCGGGCGCCACCCCGTCGTGATCACCGTGGACCCGGCGCGGCGCCTGGCCCAGTCCATGGGAGTGGAGGCGCTGGACAACACCCCGCGCCCCGTCCCCCTGCCCGAGGGCGCCCGGGGCAGCATGCACGCGATGATGCTCGACATGAAGCGGACCTTCGACGAGGTCGTGGAGGAGCACGCGGACCCGGAGCGGGCCCGGCAGATCCTCGCCAACCCCTTCTACCAGACCCTCTCCACCAGCTTCTCCGGCACACAGGAGTACATGGCCATGGAGAAGCTGGGACAGCTGCGGCAGTCGGGGGACTGGGACCTGATCGTGGTGGACACCCCGCCCAGCAGGTCCGCGCTGGACTTCCTCGACGCGCCCGAGCGGCTGGGCCGGTTCCTGGACGGCAGGCTCATCAGGTTCCTGAGCGCCCCGGCGAGCACCGGCGCCTTCCGGCTGCTGGGGGCCGGGTTCAACCTGGTGACCTCGACGATCGGCAGGATCGTGGGGAAGCAGTTCCTCGACGACCTGCGGTCGTTCGTGTCCGCCTTCGACACGGTGTTCGGCGGGTTCCAGAAACGGGCGGAGCGCACCTACCGCCTGCTCCGGACACCGGGGACGGCGTTCGTGGTGGTCGCCGTCCCCGACACGGACGCGATGCGCGAGGCCTCCTACTTCGTGGACCGGCTGGCCGGCGACGCCATGCCGCTGGCCGGGGTCGTCGTCAACCGCACCCACCCCCTGCCGGAGGGCGCGGGCTCGTCGCTGGGCGCGGCGGACGCCGAGTCCGCCGCCGCCTCGCTGGAGGAGGGGGGCGTCCACCCGCTGGCGTCCGCCGCACTGCGCCTGCACGCGGAACGGGTCCGTGTGCGCGGGCGCGAGGTCGGGCTGCGCGACGCCCTGCTGTCCTCCCACCCGGACCTGCGCGTGGCCGAGGTGGCCGCCCTGCCGGAGGACGTGCACGATCTGGAGGGGCTGCGCCGGATCGGCGGCGCCCTCGCCGCCGCGGCAGGAGGACGCTAGCGCCGGGGTTCAGGCGGAGGGCTCGCCGACGCCCGCGCCGAGGGTGTCCGCGTAGTGGGAGAGGTCTCCCCCGCCCTCACGTCGGGCCTCCTCCAGGAGCGGCCCCCAGTCGGGGACGCCGGGGTGCTTGCGCAACAGGGCCCGCCGCTCGCGTTCGGTCATCCCGCCCCAGACACCGAACTCCACCCGGTTGTCGAGGGCGTCGGCCAGGCACTCGGTGCGCACCGGGCACTCCTGACAGATGAGCTTGGCCCGGTGCTGCGCCGCCCCCTGGACGAACAGAGCGTCCGGGTCGACCTCTCGGCAACGTGCCATCGTCGTCCACTGGTTGGTCCACATGTGCCCTACTCCCCTGTGTGCGCACCCGAATCGTGCGTCAGCGGGGTTCCCGGGGTTCCAGACACTCGCGTGCTCTGGTTGGGTGGGAAGAACACGGTACGCTCCCGCTGCCGCGTGGGGTGCGGTGGTTCCACGCCCACCCCTGCCGTCTAGAAATTACGGATCCGGACGCCGCACCAACAGAACCCACTCGACCCACTTCCCATCCCACTGAAGATGGCCCGCTCGGGCCATTGCGTAAGGACGCGGTAGCGCTCCGCGTCGGATGGGCGGCATCCCCTGCTGCGTCGAACCGCGCAACGAGTGGTCAGCGATAACCGTGAAAAGATGGCATGGGGGCACCGCTCGCACGACAGTGCGGGCATCTCAGCGCGCTCGCGCACAAACCGGTTCAGATCGCACCACTGTGCGCGTCCGTGGTCACTTAGTCTGATGGGGTGGGTCAGGGGACATTGCTTCAAAGAATCAGCCAACTGGTCGTCGTAGGCGTCATCGCGGGCCTCCTCGTCGCCGCGCTCGCCCTTCCTGCCGTCGGTGGTCTGGGCATCACCGCGCGCAACGTCGCCAGCGGCTTCCTGGACATGCCCAGCAACCTCGAGACTCCGCCGCCCCCTCAGCGGTCCACGATCTACGACAGCGAGGGCGGCGTCATCGCGGAGATCTTCGACCAGAACCGGGAGCTCGTCGAACTCGACGACGTCTCACCGCTCATGGTCGACGCCATCCTCGCCATCGAGGACGCCCGCTTCTACGAGCACGGCGGCCTCGACGTGTCCGGCACCCTGCGCGC
This sequence comes from Nocardiopsis tropica, assembly GCF_042660575.1. Classification (NCBI taxonomy): domain Bacteria; kingdom Bacillati; phylum Actinomycetota; class Actinomycetes; order Streptosporangiales; family Nocardiopsidaceae; genus Nocardiopsis; species Nocardiopsis tropica. The sequence continues at coordinate 67,239 of NZ_JBHSUF010000026.1, read as the reverse complement.
GGCAGTGCGCACCATGGGCGGCAACACCGAGGGCGCGTCCTCCATCACACAGCAGTACGTCAAGAACGTGCAGATCGAGGCGGCCACCTCCCAGGAGGAGCTCGACCACGCGCGTGAGGAGTCCATCGCCCGCAAGATCCGGGAGCTGCGCTACGCCGTTGCCCTGGAGCAGAGGATGTCCAAGGACGAGATCCTCGAGGGCTACCTGAACATCGCCTACTTCAGCGACGGCGCGTACGGGGTCGAGTCCGCCGCCCAGCACTTCTTCCAGGTGCCCGCCAGCGACCTGGAGCTGCACCAGGCGGCGACCATCGCCGGCCTGGTCCGCTACCCCTACCTGTACAACCCCCGGTTCTTCCCCGACCAGACCATCGAGCGCCGCAACGTGGTCCTGGACCGCATGGTGGCGACCGGCGCCGTCACCGAGGCCGAGGCCGAGGAGGCCAAGGCCGAGGGCATGGACCTGGATCTGGACACCCCGCCCAACGGGTGCGTGCCCAGCGACCAGCCCTTCTTCTGCGACTACGTCGTCCAGGAGATCGAGCAGGACGAGCGCTTCGGCCCCAACGAGACCGAGCGGGCGCGCTGGCTGCGCACCGCGGGCCTGGAGATCCACACCACCCTGGACCCGCAGACCCAGGAGGCCGGGCAGGCCGCCGTCGACAAGTGGGTCCCCCGCGAGAACGAGTCGCGCAAGGTGGCCGCCGAGGTGGTCATCGAGCCCGGCACCGGACACATCCTCGGCATGGTCCAGAGCCGCAACTACGGGCCGGACGAGAGCAAGCTCGGCGAGACGTCCATCAACTTCGCGACCGACGCCGACCGGGGCGGCAGCAGCGGCTTCCAGGCCGGGTCGACCTTCAAGGCGATCACCCTCGCCGCGGCACTGGACGAGGGGCTCCCCTTCAGCACCTCGTTCAACTCGCCCACCAGCGTGTCCGTCTCCGGCCAGCGCAGCTGCAACGGCGGCACCCTGGCCACGTGGACACCGAGCAACTCGGGCGACACCAGGTCCAACACCACGCACAACATGGTCTCCGGGACCAAGGCGTCGTCCAACACCTACTTCGCCCAGCTCCAGAGGCAGGTGGGGATCTGCGACGTGATGGAGATGGCCGAGACGCTCGGACTCCAGCGCGCCGACGGCACCAAGTTCACGGAGAACGAGAACTCGCTCGCCAACAGCAGCTTCACGCTGGGCAGCGAGGAGGTCTCCCCGCTCCGGGTGTCCAACGCCTACGCGACCTTCGCCTCCGGAGGGATGTACTGCGAGCCGCAGGCCATCTCCCAGATCGAGGACCGCCAGTCGGGCACCACGATCGACATCGAGCCGGAGTGCTCGCGGGCGATCGACGAGGATGTCGCCGACGGCGTGGCCTACCTGCTGTCGCAGACCTTCAACGGCGGCACGGCGAGCTCGCTCGGCATCGGCCGTCCCACGGCGGGCAAGACCGGTACCACCGACGGTTCGGCGGCGGCCTGGTTCGCCGGGTTCACCCCGCAGATGGCCGGCGCCGTCTTCGTCGGCGACCCGCGCGGCCCGCAGCAGCACCCGCTGCGCAACGTCACCATCGGCGACCGGCACTTCGGCGTGGTGTACGGCGCCACGATCCCCGGGCCGATCTGGCAGGAGACCATGCGCGGCGCCCACGAGGGCGTCGAGGTGGAGCAGCTGCCCTCGGCTCCCGGCAGGTTCGGATCGACCTCCGGACCCAGGGCTCCCGAGCCGGACGACGAGGCCAGCCCCGCCAGCGACGACGGCGGGGTGCCCAACGTGGTCGGCCAGCCGGAGAACGACGCGGTGGCCGCCCTCCAGGCCGCGGGCTACTCGGTCAACGTGTCCCAGACCCGGGTCCGGTCCGGCGAGCCCGAGGGCTCGGTGGCCGCGGTCAACCCCGACCCGGGCACGCGGCTCCCGGAGGGGGCCACGGTCAACGTGTTCCTGAGCAACGGCGGCGGTACCGCCAGCGGCACGGGCCCCGACGAGGACTGGCTCCCCGTGCAGCCCGCGCACCTGCCCCACGGCAGGGACGGGGACTGACCCGGGCCTGTGACGGAACGAGGGGGCGGCGGTGGAGACACCGCCGCCCCCTCGCGCGTCCACGGGGCGGACGGACCCGGCCGCGGGGGCCCGCCCGCGTCGAGCGGGCCGCACCCCCGGCGGGGAACCGGTCAGCCGGCGAGCCGGCGCTTGACCTCGGCCGCCACGCGGGAGCCCTCGGCCCGGCCGGCGATCCTCGGGTTGAGGACCTTCATCACCTGGCCCATCGCACGGGGGTTGTCCGCGCCGGTCTCGGCGACGGCGTCCGCCACCAGCGCGGCGAGCTCGTCGTCCGTCAGCTGGCGGGGCAGGTACTCGGAGATGACCGCGCTCTCGACGCGCTCGGCCTCGGCCTGGTCGGGCCGACCGCCGGTGTCGAACGCCTCGGCCGCCTCCCGGCGCTTCTTCGCCTCGCGGGTCAGCAGCTTGATGATCTCGTCGTCGCCGAGGGAGCGCTGCGAGGAACCCGCGGCCTCCTCGGTCGAGATGGCCGCCAGGACCATGCGGAGGGTGCCGGTGCGCACCTTGTCACGCGCCTTCATGGCGGTGGTCAGGTCGTTCTTGAGGCGGTCTTTGAGTTCGGACATGCACCGATCCTACGGCGGTATCCGGCGGCGCCACCAACGGTTTGCGCGCGGGGGCGCCCCGGGTCTGCGACGATCGGTCCTACAACGAAGGAGGGCCGGATGGGCGTCGACAACAGACAACTCCTGCGCCGCGTGGGGCGCGCGGCGGCGATCACTGGCGCGGTGGGGGTCGCCGGCTTGACCTATGCCTCGGTGATCGAGCGCAATTGGTTCCGGCTGCGCCGCTACGAACTGCCCCTGCTCCCCCCGGGGAGCCCGCGCCTGCGCATCCTGCACCTGTCCGACGCGCACCTGACGCCGGGCCGCAGGATGCTCATCGACTGGATCCGCGGGCTGGACGCCTACGAGCCGGACCTGGTCGTCAACACGGGCGACTCACTGGCCCACCCGGACGCGGTGGGACCGTTCATCGACGCCCTGGGGCCGCTGCTGGACCGGCCCGGGGCATTCGTGTACGGGTCCAACGACCTGTTCTCCCCCCAGCTGAAGAACCCGGCCCGCTACCTCTGGCGGACCAGCAAGACCGACTACAACAAGCGCCGCGTGCCGGACCTGCCCTGGCGCGAGCTCGGCGCGGCCATGTCCGCGTCCGGCTGGCTGGACCTGAACAACCGCAAGGGCTCGCTGAAGGCGGGCGAACTCGACGTCGCCCTCGCCGGCGTGCACGACTCGCACATCAAGCTCGACCGCTACGAGAAGGTCGCCGGGGCGGCCGACCCGACGGCGCACCTGCGCCTGGGCGTGCTCCACTCCCCCGAACCGTCCAACCTCGACCGGTTCGCCGCCGACGGCTACCAGCTGCTCCTGGCCGGGCACACCCACGGCGGCCAGCTGTGCCTGCCGTTCTACGGGACGCTCGTCACCAACTGCGGGATCGACCGGCGGCGGGCGTGGGGCCTCCACGAGTACGCGGACGCGTGGCTGCACGTGTCCGGCGGCCTGGGCACCTCCCCGTACGCCCCCGTGCGGTTCTGCTGCCGCCCGGAGGCCTCCCTGCTGGACATCGTGGCCCCCTCCTGACCCACGGCGGGCCCCTCCCCCGTCCCGACCGCAACCCGTTCGCGCGCACTCCGTACGTCCGCTAGACTTGGGCTCGTTGCTTCGGGGTGTAGCGCAGCTTGGCAGCGCGCTTCGTTCGGGACGAAGAGGTCGTGGGTTCAAATCCCGCCACCCCGACAAAGGAACGGGTGTCCACGCAGGTGGGCACCCGTTCTTCGTTGTGTGGGCATGGAGCCATCAGAGCCGCAGTGCACATTCATTGCACATGGTGGGGGGCGGGGCCGAGTGGCCGGTCCGGCGATCAGGCGGCGAGCACCCGCAGTCGAGCCGCGTCCATGGCTTCGGCGACCTCGTCCAGGCGGTCGGGGAAGAGGTGCCCGTACCGATCCAGGGTCATGGTCGCGGTGGCGTGCCCAAGCATCGCTTGCACGACCTTGACGTCCGCGCCGGCCGCGATGGCGAGTGACGCGGCGGTGTGCCGGAGCTTGTGCGGAGTCAGGCCCTTCCCGTCGAGCCCAGCGGCCTTGAGCGCTTTGCTGAACTCTCGGTTGCGCCAGTTGCGTAGCCGCACCTCGGCCCCCCGCTTGGTAGTGAACACGAGCGACGAGTCCGGCCGCCCCTGCACGAGCGGAAGCAGCTCGGCGACGAGGGACCTGGGAATGGGCACGGTCCGGCTCTTGCCCGTCTTGGGCGACTGCTCGACCAGCTTGCCCTCCACCTCGGCGAAGGCGGTCGTGATCCGGATGCGCCGTGTCTCCAGATCCACCCTGCCGACCCGCAGCGCGGCGGCTTCGTTGAAGCGGAGTCCCGTGTAGGCCAGGAGGAGGATGAGCGGCCGGTTGATGTTCGCAGCGGCGGCGATCTGGCCGTACTTGGTGCGAAGCGATCCGGCCGCGTCCGCCAGCGCCTCCACCTGGAGGTGATCGAGGTAGACGTGTTCGGCCTCACTCGGCTTCGGAAGCGGCACCCCTCGTGCGGGATTGGCGGGGAGACGACGCGGCACACACCATTCCAGGACCATGGAGAGAACGCCGTAGGCGTGCCGAGTCTGGGAGGCGCCCAGGTTGGCCCCGCCCTCGTCCCGCGGCTTCTGGAGTTCGGCCACCCACACGGCGACGTCTTCGGAGTACACCCCCGAGATCGGAAGCTCTCCCCAGCGAGGCAACACGTGCGCGTCCAGGAGGCCCCGGTACTTCCACCAGGTCGACCGCTTGATGTCGGTCCGCGTGCTCAGCCACTTCTCGGCCATCTCGGCCACGGCGACCTTGGCGTCGTGGGGGTTGCGGTAGGAGCCTTCGTGAAGGCTGTTCTCGATCTCGGTCTGCTTCTTCTCTGCGTCCGGCTTCTTCTTGAACGTGCCCCCGCTCTTGATCCGGCCGGAGGGATCGTAATAGCGGACCATCCAGCGCGCGGGAGGCGTGCGCTTGGTCGCCTTGGCCTTCTTCACCGCCTCCACGTACGCCTTGTCCTTGGTGCGGTCGTAGACCCACGCGCGAGCCATAGGGAGTATTCCTCTCGGGGGTTGGAGGGTTACTGGGATCGGACCCAGGCATGGACCTCTGCGGGCACGTAGCGGACGTAGCGGCCCACCCGGTAGGAGGGAGGACCGTCGCCCTTGTAGCGCCATTCGTAGAGCGTCTTCGCGGGAACGCGGAGGTAGGCGGCGGCGTCCTTGACCGACCACAGAATGTCGGCCCGACGCTGTTCGGGGACGTCCACACTGGCCGTCGCTGCACTCATGCCACCCTCGTCTCTGGAGTTGCCGAAAGATCCGTCTGCCGAGCCGCGTCGAGCTGTGCACGGCGTTTGAGCGCTTCGCCTACGGCTCGGAGGAGGCGTTGTTCGCGGGGAGCGACGTCAGGGTCAGTGGGTCGGGCCAGCTCCCAGGCGAAAGAGCCGCTAGCCACGGACAGCAGCGGAGGGCGAGGGTTCTTCTCGTCGCCTTGGCCGTCGTCGGTGGGGTCGATACCGAGGGCGTCCAGGACCCAGGCCAGCCGGTCCGCCTTGTGATCGGCCAGGGTCTTGCCCGACCACTTCCGGGAGACGAGCACCCGGCGACCCGCGTAGCCCAGGTGTTCGCGTCGGTGTGCCTTGGACCGGCAGAATCCGGGACGCATCCCCGCCTTGGCGTTCTCGGGTTGGATGCCGTAACGGAGCCAGTTCGAGCAGCGGGGCGAGCACGGTTCGAAGCGGAGCGCGTCCAAGAGTCGGTCCACGTGCTGTTCTTGCCGGACCGTCTCGGCGGCATGGCAGTCGGCGATGTCCTTGGTCAGGTACTTGGCCAGGTACCGCACGCACCGGTCAGCATCAGCCGAACCAGCCACCACTCCCTTGGCATCGACTTGTCGACCGAACCGGACCACGTGATGGGGTTCGGCGTCGGGATCATCGTCGAGTTCATCCAACGCCTGATCCCAGGTGGGTAGGACTTCGCCTGTCGACGGGTCGACAAAGACACCTATCGCCTCGTCCCAGACGGGAAGGTGATCCCCCTCGAAGCGAACCGTGTCGGCACTCGGCCACCACACTTGGTGGTACGTCGCCGCAGCGATCTGCCGTAGCTCGGCCCGCGGAATCGTGCCCCGGGTGGCCATGTGCAGGTGCGGGGCCAGACGGCGTTGGGGTTCCACCGCCGCGAAGTACTGCACATCGAACCCGGCCACCCGTCGAAGGTTCTGCACGAACCGATCCACGAGCTTGGAGAAGTGCAGCGCGTCCCGAGCGGCGCGGCGGTAGTCGTAGGTCGAGAAGTCCACCGGGGTTCCGTCCGAGCGCACCCGCCCGTACGAGTCCAGGGTGAGTGTGATGAACAGGGAGGGCCGGAACACCTTGCCCGATGCCGGATCGGTGAACGCGCGTCCGACCGTCTTCCTGGTCATAGGCCGCTTGGGAAGGTCCGGGATGTCCTGCCGGCGCTTGGTGGAGCGGACCCGACGCGGTCCCGACGACGAGGAGGTATCGGCCGAGCGGGTCACCGACCCCCGCAACCCCGAAGCGGTGATCTCCTCGTCCAGGTCAGCGATCACTGCGTCGAGTCGTGCCAGGTCCTCAGCCGATGCCGCGCCCGTGGAGGCGAGGCGGTCCCGTTCGGCGGTCACCATGGCCCGCTGTTCCACCCAGCCGCGCTGTTCCTCGGAGGGAGGGTCAGGCTGCACGACGGGTTCGGTGGCGAGGTGCCATCCCTCTTCGCATTGTGTCCGCCGAAGCGACCTCTTCCGTTTGGCGCAGGCCGGGCACCGGGATTCGAGTGTGGAGCCGCACGGAACATCGATGACCTCGGTGGCACCGGTGGTGATGTCGGTGCGTCGAAGGGAGACCGGACGGATGCACACCCCGTGGTCGGCGGCGACCTGTTCGGCCACCTCACGCGCCAGGGGTTGCGCGAGCCGTTCAGCCCGTGTCGACTTACCGGTGAGCGTAGGCATCAGCCCACCCCCACAACCACAGAGCGGGAGTCCCCACCGCATGTACACCAAGCGCCCAAGTAGGAGGAACCTGTTCGTCAGCGGTGGCCTGATCGCCTTCGCCTGTGCCGAATTCGCGTACGGCCTCCTGTTCACCGTGTGGTTCGCGCTCTCGCTCGGAGTGGTCTTCCTGCCGTTCGCGGTCATCATGTTTCGCTATGACCTGGCTCAGTACCGTGCGCATCAGGCAGCCTCCCCATCTGAGGACGAGCCCGCGCCGTAGACGTCGGTCATGGCTGTGATGTCGTCGTCAGAGACGTAGGCAGCCCGGACCCGAACTGGGGCGGGTGAGCCTTCCACTCGGACGTAGGCCACTCCGGGAAGAGTGGGGTCGATCAGGTGCGCGTTCGCACCACGGTCCCGAGCCCCCTCCCCAAGGATCATGTCGACCTGGGACGCCTCGTCCAGCCGAAGCGCGACTTTGTCCGGGAACAGGTTCCGAAGGTTCATCACCTCCTTGCGCGGATCCTGCAAAGCGGCCAAGACGGCGAAGCCGACAGAGCGGCCCTGCGACGTCAGAGTGGCAATGGCGTTCTCTGCCCGACGCCGCACGTCCCGGTCCGGGTGGTAAGCGGTCAGAAACGCCACCTCATCGAGCACCACCAGGACGAACGGATCTTCCGTCGTGGGGATGTGGGAGCGCCGCTTGCCCGCATACCGGGCGGCCCGGTCCTGCATCTGGGACACGGCCAGTTCGAGCAGGGCCACCGCGGATTCACCGTCATCGGCATAGTGCGCGAACAGGTCCCACCCGTAGGCGAGTTCCATGCGCTTGGGGTCGATCGCCCACACCTGCGCGGTGTTGTCCGCGACGGCGGGGAGCATCGCCCGGACCGCCGACCAGATCACCGATCCTTTGCCCGCACCGGTCACCCCGGCGACCAGGACGTGCGTGCCGTGCAGGCGCAGCCGCCACGGCGAGCCGTCTTCCCTCTGGCCCACGTGGAGTGCGCCCAGTTCCGGGGCGTCAGGGATATCCAGGGCGTCGAGAGGTTCGGCCAGGGTGTCGCGCCGGGGGAACTCCAAGGTGATGTCCCTCGGCCCGTTCACGATCACCCGGCACGAGGGAGCGGCGAACCCGTGCGCCAGCTCGGCCACCCGAGTCTCGAAGTCCGCCGGAGACGTCCCGGCGACGAGGGAGACCCGGACGCGGTCGGCCCAGGTGTCGCAGGTGACGCGACGGATGCGCGGGAGGTAGCGGCGTTCCTGGTAGGACTCGGCCAGCCCGGAGATCACCAGGACCGGTTGCCAGTGGCGCCGGTAGACGAACACGTGCCGCCACCACGCCATGATGCGCAGGGTGACCCAGGTCCGGTAGGAGTTGGGCCAGGTCCGCCACCACACCAGGGAGGCGACCGCAGCCGTGGCCCAGAGTCCGGCCAGGCCGGGCCAGTCCAGCCACCACCAGGCGGCGAAGGACGCCGCGAGGCAGCCGACCATGACGGGGAAGCGGAACGGCAAGGTGACCAGGAACCGGACCAGCCGCCGGATCCAGGAGCCCAGGACTACGATGCCGGGGGTCTCCACGATCGGCGTCGTCCACCGCACACCCTGGGCCGGGGTCGGCAGCGTCGGAGGAGTCTGAGCAGCACCGATCTTGGCCATCACCGGTCACCACCCATCGCCTCTTCGATCCGCGCCAGGACCCGGTCACGGTCAGCGCGGGCACGAGCAGCGGCTTTGGACGCGTCCGGGTTGTCGTCCCGGTCCGCGAGCGTGGCGAACACACGCGCCTTGAAGTCGAAGAACTCGGCACGCTCGGCATCCGTGGCGGGCCGGGAGTCGACCGCGTCCAGAAACAGCCGGACCAACCGCGGACCCGTCAAGGTGGACAGGTCGGTGGGGTAATCGGACATACTGAAGACACCTCTTCACGAAGCTTTCGCAGGTAACGGGAGGGGTTCAGGGGCGGCCGACGGTGTTGCAGCACCAGGCCGCCCCGCTTACATGTCAGGAGGCGGTCAGGCCGCTTCCTTGGCCGGGGCACGACGACCGCCAGCAGCACCACTAGGTGCCTTCACACCACGGGCCCGGAGCGAGTACGCGACCCGGGGGCGGCGGCCGTTGTCGTCGACGTAGGGCATGACCGCCATCGCTTCGAACTCGATCGGGCGGAACGGCAGCCCAGGAACCTCGTCGGGCAGGGTCGGGCACACCTCGGCGGCGACTTTGACCTTCACCGACTTGGCCTTGCCCCGCGCTTCGGGGTCGGCGTCGATCACGTCCACCGCCCACAGCGGCAGCCCGGTCTCCTTGTCCATCTGCGGACGCTTGGTCTCAAAATCCGTGATCGCCTCCACGCCCAACGCGAACGCACCGTGCGGGAACACCGCCCCGAACGCCACCGGCAACGCACCCTGAATAGCCATCAATCAGCCTTCCACTTGATAATCACTCAACCACTTGTCCGGTCAAGTTGAGTTCAGGATAACCGGCCACACTTGATCGGACAAGTAGATAAGTGGCCGGTGTTCGCCCGCGACTACCCTGCCGGGTAGGAGTCCTCCAGTTCGTGCAGGTCACCGGGAAGAACCACCTCGGCGACCGCGATCACTTTCTCCGAGGCGTCCAGTATCCGAGCCGTGATGCCGAGCACGGGAGTCCCCTCGTCCAGGCCCAGGCGCTCGGACTCCTCGTCCGTGGCCAGCCGGGCGCACAGTCGCTCGGAGACCCGCGACGGCCGCACCTGCTTGACCATCTGCACGTGTTCGCGTGCGCCGATACTGATCGGTTGTTCGTCGCCCAGGTCCGTGCCGTCCGCGACGTCGAGGGGGAACCACAGGGTGACCAGCTCACTGGGTTGGCCGTCATCCAGGACCAGGCGTTGCCGCCTGATCGCCGGGGAACCCTCGGGCACACCGACCGCCTCAGCAACAGCAGCGGGCACGGGAGTGCGGCCCGCCTTGAGAATGCGGTTGCTCTTGGCCTCCTCGGAGGCGTCGAAGGCACTGGCGCCGGCATGGGAGCGCTCGGAGGTCTGTTGCGGAACGCCCCGCACGAACGACCCTCGCCCGTGTTCGCGTTCGATCCACCCCTGCATGCTCAGGATCTGCAAGGCCCGCACCACCGTGGAGCGTCCGGCCCCGAACTCGCGCACCATCCGGGATTCCGAGGGAAGCATCTCCCCCACGGGGTACGTACCGTCTTCGATGCGCTCTTGGATCGCCCGCACGATCTGTACGTACTTGGGCGGAGCGAACTCCAGACTCGACATGTTGTCCACCTGGCGACTCTAGTACTCGTATGGTCGAGTAGCTTACTTGCGTGGTCTGGCCCTGTCAGCAGGTGGGGGCACATTTGAGCCCCGCCCCGTGATCAGGAAGCACGGCGGCAAGCGCGCCGCTCGGACACGCACATCACCGTGTGAAGAAGAACGAGGCCCGCGTGCCCTGGTCCCCGTGGTCTCGGAGAGACGGCAGGGCACGCGGGTGTCTTTAGAAGGGCCGCCAGTGCACGGCCCGTTCGACGGTGTAGACCCGAAGGTTGTCCACCGTCGCCCCGCACACCGCCCGGCGTTCGGCCTCCACCAGGGCGGCGGCGACCAGGGCCACGTCATGCCGGGCAGCCTCGTCCGCCGAGGAGAGCACCGGGGGCACGATGCGCCGGACATGGTTGCACTCAGCCCCGTCGGTCTCGTGGCACAGCCCCACCACGTAGGTCATCATCAGCCGTCGCTGTGTGATGGGTTCAGGCAGCACACACCGATGCCGCTGGATCAGAGACGTCCCGTCCGGTTGTCGGCACAGGGTCTCGTAGGTGATGGACTCCCAGTCTTCACAGGCCACACGCACCCGCACCCCCTGGGCACGAGCCCACTTCATCAGGGTTTCGCGGTCGATCACCGTGCCGCGTCCATCGCCCCTCATCGCCGCACCGCCCCCACGGCTATGGCCGTGCGCACCAGGTCACGCAGCTCGGCCATGTCGTCCAGAGCAGGGGAAGGGCGCGCGATCTGCATCAGGAGGTCAATCCCCCGCCGGTCGTTCTCGGCCCGCTGAACGGAGCGACGACGCTCCACGTGCGCGTAGGGGCCGCGAACGAGGGAGTAGGCGCGGGGGTCGTCGCCGTCCATCACGATGGGGTCCGGAGCGGGCCAGACCTCCACCCGTTTGGGAGTCGGCACGCGGAACGGCGGAGGGCCGGCACGGTGGTGCCTGCCGTGTCGGGTCGGTCGTATCAGAGTCACCAGCGCCCGAATCAGGGCGATAAGGTCTCTCACGTCAGCCTGCTTTCCTCAGGTTGGCCGTGCCCCCGGACGCCTTCCACCGCGTCGCGGGGGTCTGTCGTGTCATGGATCAGCAGGCGAGACCGCTGCCAGTGGAGGGCTCCGCCGTGACGGTGCGCTCTCCCGTCCCCTTGCAGAAGGGACAGACCGCTGTACGCGTCGCCTGCTTCTCACCAGGCACAGATCGAACGACGACCAGTCGTCGCGGTCGGACGGACTTCCAGCCCCGCCCACGGCATGACCTGCACTTCATTCCGTTCCTGGCATCCATGAGGCCAACCATCCCGGGTTGGGAATCCGAAACCCATTCCTCCTCGGGATGACAAAGAGGGATACTGGCCGTCCCCGTACTCGCAGCGCCGAGGAGTCAGGATGCAGGGACACCCGACGAGCCGGATCACCATCCCGTCGTGGGCATGGGAGCGAGAACACACGGCCGAGTTCCTGCGCAGGCGCGATGTCCAGGCGCTCTTCCAGTTCGTGCGCCAGTACGGCGGTGCGAGCCAGATGGCGATCTCAGCGGCGACCGGCCTGTCTCAGGGGCGGGTCAGCGAGATCCTGAACGGCCGCAAGACCGTTACTGCCTTCGAGGTGTACGAGCGGATCGCAGAGGGCATCAGCATGCCCGACACGCCCCGGATGCTGTTCGGCCTTGCCCCGAGGAACCCGGGCGCGTTCACTGGACACCAGAGTGCGGCGCCCTCGGTAGTCCCGAGCTTGCCCGCGCAGAGGAGCCCAGGCCCGGGGGAGGTCTCGAACGTGCGCCGCCGCGAATTCGTCGGACTGGCCGGAACGGCCCTCTTCCAAGCCACAGGTGGTTCGATGCTGGACATGGACGAGATCGCAGCGGCACTCACGAGGTACGCGGGCGCCAGCCGAACCACCACCCGACCAGCGAGCAGTCTGAAAGAGCTCGCCCAGCGGACGCACTCCGCCAAGGTCGGATACCAGGCGTGCCACTACACGGCCGTGGCCAAGCAGCTTCCTGAGTTGCTGCGGAACCTGGATGATGCCGCCAGCGGAGTCGACGGGGACGATGTCGCCAAGGTCCACGCATTCCGTGCGGAGGCGTATCACGTCGCGGCGAGCTTGCTACTCAAGTGCGAGGAGCGGGGATTGTCCTACCTCGCGGCCGACCGGAGCATGCGAGCCGCTGAGGACAGCGAGAATCCCGCGGTCGTGGGAGCCAGCGCCCGAGCGTTCACCCGCGCGCTCATGCGCGAACGGCACTACAAGGCCGCGACCGAACTGGCGACAAGCACGGCCGAACGTGTGGACAGTGCCATGGACGAGCCCACGCCGGAATCCCTGTCGGTATACGGGTCGCTTCTATTGAGCGGAGCGGTATCAGCGGCCAAGCGCGAGGACCGAGGCCAAGCGCTCAGCCTGCTTGATGAGGCCGGCCACGCAGGCGAACGTCTGGGCGGCGATTTCAACTACCAGTGGACGGCGTTCGGCCCCACCAACGTTCTCCTCCACCGGGTCAGCGCAGCCGTCGAACTGGGCGACGCGGGCAGCGCCATCGACTACGCGCATCAGGTGCAGTTGGACAACATTGAGGTCATGGAGCGCAGGGTAACCCTGTTCATCGACGCGGCCCGTGCCTACCAGCAGTGGGGGAAGACCGAGCACGCCTACCACGCGTTGCGCAACGCAGAGGAGATGGCGAGCGAAGAACTGACCGCACGCCCGGTTGTGCATCAGTTGATCAACGACATCCGTACCCGCGCCAGCGGGCACCTGTACGGGAACGTCAGCGAACTCGCGGAAAGGGTCGGTGCCTGAGTCAGTGAGCGAGCAGAAGACGCTTTACGTGGTGGTGTGCGCGGCCGGACCAGCTTCGGAAGTCGGGACCCTGGTCGGCTTGGCCCAGGACCGAGGCTGGACAGTCCAAATCATGGCCACCCCAGCCGCTGTTAGCTTCATCGACGTCGAGGCGCTGGGGAAGCAGACCGGCCGACCAGTCCGGAGCCAGCACCGCGCTCCGGGAGACCCCCGCTCTCCGAAAGCGGATGCCATCGTCATCGCCCCGGCCACCTTCAACACCATCAACAAACTGGCCAACGGGATCGCCGACAACTACGTCTTAGACGTGGTGAACGAGGCAGTCGGCATGGGTATTCCCACCATAATTCTTCCTTTCGTTAACTCCGCATACGCCAATCGAATCTCATTCAATACTAGCGTTGAAAAACTCCGAATAGAAGGCATTGACGTGCTGATCGGCCCGGGCAAGTTTGAACCACATGAGAGTGGATTCGGATCAAATGCAATTGAGGAATTTCCTTGGGAGCTTGCATTGGATCGAACAGTGAATTTCAATGCAGAGAAATGAGAATAGAATACGCTCGAAAAGCAAACTTTCACACTCTTGATACCTTAGGCCACATCCAGCGTGCACCTCATAGAACAAGGATATGAATACATCCAATATAAACGATAAAGAAGCTCTCCCCAGAGCACCTCAGTCCTTGGATGAATTTAAAGATATTCTTCTAGAAAGTTCAGCTGAAGATTACGTTAGCAACTACATTTTGGAGCGCGTCCCCTGGATATTCAACTCAAGAGGACAGTATAATAAATGGAAAAGAAAAGTAGCAGAAAATCTTGACGTAGATCCCTTCTCTATCGTCGTTGTTGGGAGCTCTTGCACGGAATACAGCCTTTCTCCCAGCAAGGACTTCTCGCGATTCTCGACTGGTTCAGATATCGACATGGCAGTTGTCAGCCCTGATCATTTCAATCAGGCATGGAAGTGGCTTCGCAGTCCAGAAACAAAAATAAAGTTCGCCGAAAACAGCAAGAAGATCATGCTCCGAAGCCACGAGGAAGGTCTCGTCTTTAACGGAACAATTGCCACTAATAGGATTTTGTCACACCTCCCTTACGGCGCCCGGTGGTCAAGGGGACTGAGAATCGCTTCAAACACGGAACCTACGATAGGCAGATCCATCAAGACGCGAGTGTACAAAGACTACGAGGCCCTTAGAGAATACCATGAGAAAAACGTAATGGACATAAAGGATAAGCTTCTCCAAGAGCAGTGAAGCAGGAAGACTACACAGGAAGGAACTTCACCATAATGACTGAATCATCAAGAAACTTTTTGCAAGTTGAGACCCAGTCACTTGCCTGGTTTAACAGCCGCGCAAAAGATAACGAGATTCAGCTGCAGGCCCCTTTCCAGAGGAATCCTGTATGGCAGATAAAGCAGAAATCATCTCTGATAGACACGATCATCCTAGGTTACCCAATTCCGGAACTCTACCTGCAGACAAACGTAGACGAGGAGGGATCCGAAACTTACATCGTAGTCGATGGGCAGCAGCGGATCAGAGCATGCCTAGAATTCGTCAGTAACCAGTTTTCTCTGCAGGCTGATTCCGTCTATCCCGGATCCAGGTTCGAAGACCTGGAAGTTCCTGTCCAGAAAAAGATTTACTCGTATAAATTCGTAGTCCGCTCGCTCCCAGAACTACCCGACACAGAAATTCGCGAAATATTCGGCAGGCTCAACAGGAACAACGTTGCGCTCAATCGGCAAGAACTCCGCCAAGCTGCCTATTGGGGAGAGTTCATCAGCACCATGAACTCACTGAGCGAAAAAGAGTTCTGGGTGAACTGCGGGATCTTCACGCCAAACGACTTTCGCAGAATGCTTGATGTCGAGTATATCAGTGAACTCACGGCCGGACTTCTGTTTGGCCCACAAAACAAGAAAAACATACTCGACTCGTTGTACGCTGATTTCGAGGAAGAGTTCCCAGACAAGGAGTGGACCATTGAAACATTCAACAAAACTATTGTTGAATTGCAAGGACTCTTTACGTGGCCGACAAAACTCCGATGGTCGCGCAAGGTTGATTTCTACACTCTTTTCCTCGTGCTGGCGGAGAAATTGGACACTTTCCCTCTCACAAGAGAAAGCAGGGAAACTCTCTCCAGAAGGCTGGAAGACTTCTCCAGGAAGGTTGACTCTCTGGCGAGAAGCGGAGAGCCGGCCAGCATCGAAGAAGAACACCGGCCCAAAATAGCTGCTTACACACGAGGAATTCGAAATTCTAGTGATCTCAGCAGCAGAAGGATGCGCATCTCCGCCCTCAAGGCCTTCATAGACAACACGGAGTACAAGAGGCCAAGTTCTACAGACATCGGCACTGACCCGCTAGCCGGTCTTGCCAATTACCCGGAAAACGAGTGAGGCGAGGGTTCAAACTAACATAAATTGGGCTCCGGCCACAACGGAAGCCGGTTTTTATCAATTAGGTGATGGCTGCCGAATTGAGCTGTATGGGATCAAGGCGACGGCGCGAGCGCCGTCACGGCGGCTCGCCGCCCGGCTCGGGCTGCGGGCTGACGCCCGGTCCCGAGCCAGCGGCAGCCGGCTCAAGGGCGAAGCCAGGGCTGATCAAACAGCGACAGCCCCCGTCTTGAAAGACCCGGGTCATGGTCGATGGCGTGTTCGGATCCCGAGGCACCCGACAGCGGAAGCGTCTGGCTTGGGTGTCTGGCTCCAGCGCTGTCGGGCACCTCGGATCGAAACAGTGGTGACCCAAGCGCCGACCTCAGGCGCTTCCAGCCGCGGCGGAGGACAGAACGGACACATTCGCCCGTACGTGTCCTCAGCCGCTTCTAGGCTTACGCCATGAGTCTGGCGGACATCACACAGGATGCGGTTCTCAAGGCGATCGCCGAGTACGACGAACTCGGCCAAGACGTCTTCCTCAACACCTACGGGTTCAAGCTCGCACGCTCGTACACGCTGCTCTACGAAGGCAGGGAGTACGACTCCAAGGCCATCTGCGGGGTTGCACACAAGTACGTCAGCGATCACGCCCTTAACTCCTTGGACTTCTCAGGCGGGGAGGCCACCGTCGGCAGGAAGCTGCGTTCGCTCGACTTCAACGTCCGATCACCCCGCAATCCCAACTGGGCTTGGGACGAACTGATACTGGCGTGCGACCTCCTGGCCAGGCACGGATGGAAGACACTGGACACCTCCAGGCCCGAGGTGATCGAACTGTCCGAACTCCTCCAGCAACTTCCTCTGCATTCGGCCGAGGAGCGTCCACCGGACTTCCGTACTCCGGCCAGCGTCAGGCTGAAGATGGCGAACATCCTCAACTGGCACCCGTCGCACACGACGAGGAAGACCAACGGTGGCGTCCTGGACCGCAAGATCGTCGAGGCATTCCTCGGAGATCCCGAGCGCATGCACGCCGCGGCCAGGAGCATCCGTGCAGGTGTCCTCTCGGGCGAACTCGCTGATCTTCCTGCGTTCGAGGAGGAGGAAACGGACGAGGAGATCAGCGCTCCCGAAGGCCGGCTACTCGTCCGCAAGCACTACGCCCGCGAGCGCAGTCGCAAGCTCCGCACTCAGAAGATCGCCAGGACCCGTGCCCAGGGCAAGCCCATCGCCTGTCAGGCGTGCAGCTTCGACTTCGCCACGGCCTACGGCGACCGTGGAAGCAACTACATCGAGGTGCACCACATCGTCCCCCTTCACCACATCGGGGAGAGCGAGACACGACTCGAAGACCTCGCGCTCCTGTGTGCCAACTGCCACCGCATGGTCCACGTCTCCAAGCCTTGGCTGACCGTCGACCAGCTTCGCTCGCTTGTGGAAGAACAGCGCCAAACCCAGGTCTAACGGGGGCCGCGGGTGCCCCGTTGTCCGTGCACATTCAGTGCACATGGCTCCGAGAGGGGTCCGGAAGCGGTGAGAACCGACCGGGACGAAGGACGAGGTCAAGGCCGGTTTCCGGGGTCTACTCACAGGCCACCTCAGGCCCCCGGTACGGGAAGAGGTCGTGGGTTCAAATCCCGCCACCCCGACAAGTGACCAGGGAGCGTTCTCCATGGTCAAAGGTGGTCACCTAGTAGATAGTCGCTACTGGGTGGCCACTCTTTTTTGTCTCGCGTGCACTGTTGTGCACTGTCGCGCCGTGGTTGCCATGAGTCGACGTTTCAGCCGGCCGCCCGTCGGCGCGCCCGCGCCCCGGACCACCCGGGCCCGGACACGGGGCGGGCCCCGGTCCGGCCGTGGGCCGGGCCCGGGGCCCCGGTGCAGCCGCTCGGGCTAGCTGCGGATGTTGACGTCGACGCAGGAGTAGAAGGCCATGGGGGTGTCGGCGACGTTCCACACGGCGAGGACCTTCTGGCGTCCGTTGTAGCCGGACAGGTCCACGTTGTGGCGGACGGTCGACGGCGGGCGGGCGCCGTTGTCGTTGAAGCTGGCGACGCGCTGGCCGCCGACGAAGTACTCCCACGTGGCGGTGGAGTGCATGGCGGTGAGGGTCCAGGTGAAGGTCAGGTTGGTACCGACCTCGGTGACGTTCCAGCCGAGGCTGTCGTCCCTGAGCTCGGCGAACCTGCTGTTGCCGCCCGCACAGTCGGTGAGGCCCTTGGGGCCCTCGACGCTCTGCGGCTCCCACTGAATGTCACCGCACTCGACGACGCCGGCGGCGCACTGCGCCTGGCGGCTGGCGGGGGCGGAGACGTAACCGTGTGCGCTGGCGGTGCCGGCGGGCATGAGGGTGAAGATCATCGCGGTGGCGGCGGCGACGGCCGAGGCGGAGCGGATTCTGTTGCGGGTCTTCATGGGGGCCCTTCTGTTCGGGTCACGATCCCCTGCCGGCCCTGCGGCCCGGTCGGGTCTCGTAGCGGGGGTGACCCGGACCGTCTCCGGTCCAGGGGGGCGGAGGGCGTCCACGAGGGCTCGGATATTCCCTGCGAACGTCGGACAGCTCTGTCCTGGAGACTCCGGGCGTCCCCGGAATGTCCTCTCCAACCGTTGCGGAAGACGGTAAGCACCCCGTAACCGGACGTCAAGACTCCTGTTACGAGGGGGTACCGCGTCCCACCCGTACCGCTGGGACCGCCCATTCGGCCCGGTCGCGGGCTGGTCCTGCCGTCGCCTCCGCGGTACAAGAGCCATGAACTGGAAAGATACTTAACAGAATGGGGCCGCGGTCTGCCGCGTCACTGCTATACCAATGCCCCCAGGTGGGACGTTCAGCACCAGACCTGTCCTTGAAGACATAATTTTCTTACCCCGCCCCACGGGCCCCTCTCGCCCCGCACCGGGACGGGACCGCGTCGGTCTGCGGGCGGTGGACCCGGTCGAACCCCGTCGCCCTCACGGCAGCGCCCGTCTAGGCTCACCGGCATGCCGCAAGACTTCCTTCCCGGCCTCGACCTGTCCCGCGCCCTGTACTCGGAGGCGGTCGCCCCGCTCCTCCGGGCGGAGCACCCGGACCTCCCGTACGCCGCGGCGCTGGTGGGTCCCGGCTCGGAGGTCCTCGGACTGGACACCGAGCGCTCCACCGACCACGGCTGGGGACCGCGCCTCCAGCTCTTCGTCTCCGACCCCGGCGCCAGGTCCCGGGTGCTGGAGCTGCTCGAGGAGCGCCTCCCCGAGCGGGTGCGCGGCTGGCCCGTCCGGTTCGCCCCCGGCGACGGCCCTCCGCAGACATGGCTCCCGGACGCCGACCACCCCGGCGGGCGCCACCGGGTGGAGGTCGTCGACCCCGGCGCCTGGTTCGGCGCCCACCTGGGCTTCGACCCCCGGTCCGGGGTGTCCGTCCGCGACTGGCTCGCCACCCCCACACAGCGGTTGGCGGAGGCGGTGGGCGGCGCCGTCTTCCACGACTCGGCGGGCGACCTCACACGGTCCCGGCAGGCCCTGGACTGGTACCCGGACGACGTGTGGAGGTACGTGCTGGCCTGCCAGTGGCAGCGGATCGCCCAGGAGGAGGCGTTCGTCGGCCGCTGCGCCGAGGTGGGCGACGTGCTCGGCGCGCGGGTGGTGGCCGCACGCCTGGTCCGCGACCTCATGCGGCTGGCCCTGCTGCTCGCCCGGAACTACCCGCCGTACCCGAAGTGGCTGGGCAGCGCCTTCTCCCGGCTTCCCGGGACGGACGGGCTCGCCCCGCTCCTGGCCGGGGCGCTGGACGCGGACCCCGCTGCGCTCGCCGACGCCTGCGCCCTGGTCGGCGAGAGGCAGAACCGGACAGGTCTCGCCGAGCGCCTGGACACCCGTCCCCGCCCCTTCCACGACCGCCCCTGGCCCGTGCTCGACGCCGCCCGGTTCGCCACCGCGCTGTCGGCGCGGGTGGCGGACCCGGAGCTCGCGGGGCGGCCGCCGGTGGGGGCGGTCGACCAGTTCACGGACAACACCGACGCCCTGACCAGCCCCGGGGTGTTCCGCTCGCTCGGCCCCTGAACAGCGTGCGCCCGCCCTGCCACCCCGGCCGCGGACCGGGCGTACCGCCGGGCGGACGGACGCGCGTCCCGCGCAGGGCACGGCCCGCACGGCCCGTTGTCGTACCATCCGAGACATGGGCCGATCATCCGATGAGACACCCCTGCGCCGGGCCGGCGGGGAGGCGTGCGCGCTCGGCGGCGCGGGCTACGCCGTGCTGCTCCAGATCGCCCACCCCAGCGTCGCCCGAGGGGTCCACGACCACAGCTCCTTCGCGTCCCGGCCGTTCGCCCGCCTGCTCGGCACGCTCTACTTCGTGTATGGCACGATCTACGGCACCGAGGAGGAGAAGCGGCGCCTGCACGCCATCGTGCGAGCCATGCACCAGAAGGTGACCGGCCCCGGCTACCGGGCTCTCGACCACGACCTGCTGCTGTGGGTGGCCGCCACCCTGTTCCACTCCTCGTCCCGGCTGAACGCGATGGTGTTCGGGGAGCTCGGTGCGGAGGAGTACGCCGCCTTCCTCCGCGAGGCGTCGGCGTTCGCCACCGCGCTGGGCCTGCCGGAGGAGGAGTGGCCCGCCACCCCGGCGGAGTTCGACGCCTACTGGGAGGCGGGCATGCGCGCTCTCCGCGTGGGAGAGGAGGCACGGAGCATCACCCGGGAGCTCTTCCACCCCGCCTCCGCGCCCCTGCGCCCGCTGATGAGGGCCCAGCTGCTGCTGACCGGCGGGCTGCTCCCCCCGGACCTGCGCGAGCAGTTCCGCATCCCGTGGTCGGACGCGCGGCAGCGCCGCTTCGACCGGGTCGTGCGGGTGACCCGGGCGGTGTACCCCCGGGTGCCCCGGCCCGTGCGCTTCCTGCCCGTCACCCTGTCCCTGTGGTCCATGCGCCGCAGCGGCGGGTGGCTGGGACCGCGCCGTGCGCGGAAGCTCCGGAGGATCGTCAGCTGAGGGTCTCGGAGAGGGCCGCGAGGGCCTCCCGCGCCTGCTCCGCCTCGGGCAGGCCCAGCTGCGTGAAGATCTCCTCGGCCTCCCGGAGGAGCGTGTGGGCACGGTCCGGGGCCACCGCGGGTGCGGGCAGCCCGCCCAGGGCGAGCGCGGCGCAGGCGATCGTGTGCGTCTCGTTCCTGTCGACGGCGACGGCCCGCGACCTCTCCAGCTCGACGGCCGCCTCCTCCGGCCGGCCCGCGACCGCGTAGGTGACACCGAGGTCGTGGAGGATCTCGGCGTCGCCGCTGTGGTCGCCGGACTTCTCCGCGAGGGCCAGGGCCTCCGTGTGGGACGCGATCGCCTCGTCCCAGCACTCCGCCGCCCGGTACGCCCGGCCGAGGGAGTTGCGGACGAAGATCTGGTGGGCGACCAGGCGCAGCCGCAGGGAGAGTTCGAGCGCCTCGTTGAGGTCCCGGAAGGCGAGCTCCAGTTCTCCCAGGCCGGTCCTGGCCTCCCCGATCACGCGCTTGGCCACCACCCGCGTCTCGGCCTGGTCCTCCTCCACCGACTTGAGGATCGCCTGCTCGGCGCAGCGGATCGCCTCCCGGTGGTCCCCGAGCGTCTGGCGCAGTACGGCCAGGTTTCCCCACTGGAGGGCCTCGATCCGGTCGTTGCCGAGCTCCGAGGCGTAGTCCAGGACCCCCTGGATGGCCGCGGCCGAGTCCGCGAAGCGGCCCATCCTCTCGTAGACCATGCCGAGGTTTCCCAGGGCGCGGATGATGCCCCTCCGGTCCCCCACCGACTCCAGCAGGCCGTGCGCCTCGGTGAGGTAGGCCATGGCCTCCTCGAAGCGACCGGAGATGTAGTGGGCGATCCCCAGGCCGATGAGGGTCACGGCACGGCCGCGCTGGTTGCCCTGCTTGCTGTTGATCTGGAGAGCGCGCTCGTGCGAGCTGACCAGCAGGCCCATCTCACCGTGGAGGGCGTAGAAGCGCCACACGGCCTCGGCCATCTTCCAGGCGCGGTCCTCGTTGTCCTTGGAGGCGAAGTACTCGATGGTGTCGGCGAGGTTCTCCTGGTGGAGGGAGAACCAGCCCTCCGCGTCCTCCCTGCCGCCGAGGTCCGTGCGGTATCCGGGGCGCTCGTCCTCGGCCGCGTCCCGCACGCGCGGACCCAGGAGGGAGGCCGCGTGCTGCGCCGTCACCAGGTAGTACTCGGCCAGGCGGGCCCTGGACCGGTCCGCCGTGGCCCCGTCGAACTCCGACGTCGCCCTGTCCAGGGCGAACTCCCTGATCAGGTCGTGCATCCGGTAGACGTCGCCCTGGGGCTCGTCGAGCAGGCACATCCCGACGAGTTCCTGGAGGATGTCGTCGGCGTCCTCCACCGTCATGTCCAGGAGCGCGGAGGCCCCGGCCAGGTCGATGGTGCTCCCGATCATCAGGCCCAGGGTGAGGAAGGCGTGGCGCTGCCCGGGGTTGAGGCTCTGGTAGGAGAGGTCGATGGCGGCCTCGACGCTCTGGCCCTCGACCTGGAGCTCACGGAACTTGCGGTTCTGCTCGCCCAGCCTCCTGGCCACGTGCAAGAAGGACCACTTCGGCCGGCTGAGCATCCGGCCGGCGATGACCCTGAGCGCCAGGGGGAGGCCTCCGCAGATGCGGACGATCTCCCGGGCCTGCTCCGGCTCGCGCCGGACGCGCTCCTCGCCCAGGATGCGGCCGAAGAGTTCCAGCGACGACTCCTCGTCGAACATGCCGAGGGAGAGGAACCGGGCGCCGCTGAGACCGGAGAGCTCGTTGCGGGTGGTGATCAGCGTGAGGGCCCCCGGCGAGGACAGCAGCAGGGGGCTGACCTGCGCGTAGCTCGCCGCGTTGTCCAGGATGAGCAGCGCCTTGCGGCCCATGAGGGTCGCCCGCCAGAGGGCCGACCGCTCGTCGAGCGACTCGGGCACCGCCTCGGGCTCGACGCCGACCGCGCGCAGGAGGGCCCCGAGGGCCGAGGAGGGGTCCAGGGGCTCCTTGTTCGAGGTGTAGCCGTACAGGTCGAGGAACAGCTGGCCGTCGGTATAACGTTTCGCGGCTTCGTAACCGAAACGGACCGCGGTGGTGGTCTTCCCCTCGCCGCCGGCTCCGGTGATGACGCAGACCTTGGCCCTTCCGTCGCCGGTGACGGCCATCTCCTCGAGCTGGCGCAGGGGACCCTGCCGCCCGGTGAAGTCGGGGAGGTCGCGGGGGAGGTCGTTGCGGACCAGGTAACGAAACCCTGATTCCGTTGGCGCTCCGGCCGCCGGCTCCTCCCGGTCGGCGTCCTCCTGGAGGATCCGGGCGTGGAGGGCGGTGAGCTCGGGGCCCGGGTCGACCCCCAGTTCGTCGGCGAGCCGGGAGCGGAACTCCTCGTAGACGGCGAGCGCCCTGGCCCGCTCGTTGTCCCGCCACAGGGCGGTGATGAGCAGGTGGTGCAGGCGCTCGCGGAACGGCTCCTCGCTGACCAGGGGGGTCAGGCGGGAGGCCACCTCCGCGTGGCGGCCGAGCTCCAGGGAGCAGGTGGCCCAGCCGACGACGGCCGACCACCGCTCCTCGCGCAGGGGGGCGACCACGGAGTAGTCGAGGTATTCGGAACCGACCCCGGAGAAGGGCACCCCGCGCCAGCACGAGAGCGCGCGGTCGAGCAGGTCGGCCCTCTCCTGCGGCTCGGCCTTGGCCGCGGCGTCCCGGAGGCCCCGGAACCGGTGCAGGTCGACCGTGTCGGGGGCCACGTCCAGGGCGTAACCGCCCGAGGTGGTGGCGATGCTGTCGGGGAGGATGCGGCGGAGGTGGGAGATCTGGACCTGGATGACCGAACGCGCGGTACGCGGCGGGTCGTCGCTCCACAGGTAGCCGATCAGCTGGTCGACGGTGACCTCACGCCCGAGGTGGACCAGCAGGGCGCCCAGTACACAGCGCTGGCGCGGACCGCCGACCGGTATCGGTCGGCCTCCGGACCAGACGGTGATGGGGCCAAGCACGCCGAATTCCACAAGCAGCAACCCTAGCAAGCGACATTGCGGAAAAACGGGATGCGGACATGCCAACGGCTCCGAGTACCCCCCTCCACCCAGGTACTCGGAGTGACCGCTGGACCACCCTGCCGGACGCTACTCGTCCTGGCTGGGCTTTTCCTGCTCGGGAGCACTCTCGACAGGCTTCTGCTCGGCCGGGGGCCTCTGCTCGGGGTCCGGCTCGCGCAGCGGATTCATCCTCGCCACAGGAGTCGCGTCGGCGATGATCGCCTCGAACCGCTCATCCACGGTCAACATCTCCGGCACACGAACTCCTCTTCTCACCGCACTCGTGTAGAGCCGCAATGTGGCCCTACGTCGCCTGTGAAGCATCAAACGGACTCACCGCCCTCCGGCGGACCGGCCACCCGCGGCGAGTCCCGCCTCAGAACACACCACGGGTGGCATGTGTCCAACGAACGTCGCGCTGGTAGGCGACCATGAGCCGTCCTCTCATGGAGGCCTTCGCGTCGAACGAGTTCCACACTAGAGAGATCTTCTTCCACCGCGCTTTCAGTCTTCTTTCAGCGCCGGAATCGGTGTGGCGTCGGCCGTTGTTCGCATGCCGTTCACTCTTACCCCGTTCCACCGGCTCCTCACCACCGCTTGGCCGGTTGCGGACCGCCGACGCAGGGCGAAGACCCCCACACCGTGGCGTCATGGCAGGTGGGAGCCCCTCGACCCGGGACCGGAAGGGGCTCGCCTTCCCACGGGAAACCCCGCGACTTCCGCGACGCGCCCGCGTCCCCGCACCCGTGCCGAAAAGCACGAAAAAGCAAAAATCCCCACGGGGAAGGCGATACCGCTTCCGTATATGCTCCCGGTATCCCGATAACGGCACCGCCTCCATTCGTCTCCTCCGGGTCCGGCGCCGGCCTTCGCGCCCGCGCCTCGCGGTCCGCCGCGGCCGTGCCCCCGGGACCCCCGGCTCCCCTCCCCCGCACGAGCCGCCCGTCCGGGCGGCGGCACGCGGTATCCGCCCCGTACAACGGAGAAGTGCTGCGGAGGCCTCCGGGCGGGCCATAGGTTCGGAGGAGCACGGGCATGATCGCCCGTGTCCGATCGTTGTGCACGGGAGGACGGACGTCACCCGTGGTCCGGAAGGGAAGCCGATGTGGAGGACGTGATGCTGGAGGGCGACGGAAACGGCTGGGTCAGTCTGCCCGACGGTTCCCGGCGGTGGGGGGTGTACGGCGCGGCCGGCCTGCTGCTGTACACCACCGACGTGGCCGGAACCGGCCACGTGCTGCTCCAGCACCGGGCCGGGTGGACGCACATGGGCGGGACCTGGGGCATCCCCGGAGGCGCCAGGAACAGGGACGAGACGCCGCTGGAGGCCGCCGTCCGGGAATTCCGGGAGGAGATCGCCGGCGACCTGGGCGAGTACACCCTCGTGGGCGTCCACGAACAGGACCTCCAGGTGTGGCGCTACGACACGTTCCTGGCCAGGGTCGCGGAGATGACGCCGTTCCGGCCGGGCAACACCGAGAGCAAGGAGGTCCGGTGGGTCCCGGTGGACCGCCTGGAGGCGCTGCCCCTGCTGCCCGCGTTCCGCACCGCCTGGCCCCGTTTGTCCGCGGACCTGTCGGCGTCCTCCGACGGGAACCCCGGTGGTCCGGGCACTTCCGCGACCGGCTGATCGTTGCCCCTCCGAGGGCTCCCGTCACCCGGTGCCCTCGCTGCCGCGGATCCGGCGATGTGCCGGGGCGCGGACTCGGGGGTAAGTCAGGGACGGGCCCTGATGCGCGTGGAGCCCCGAGACTGCATGCTGGAGCGGACGGCCCGTCGAAGAGCGGTCGTCACGCGATTCGACTGGAGCAGTGGACATGACGCTGGAGCGCGGTAACGCATTCACTCCCGTCGCCTCGGCGACGATGATCTGGCCCTGGACCACCTCGGTCCTGGGGGGCGCGGCCGGTGGTGCCCTCTTCTTCCTGCTGAACCTGGGCGCCGGCGCCCTCTCGTCCGGGCTGACCGCCGCGGTGATCTTCTTCGCACTGATCGGCGGCGTCGGCGGTGTGATGCGCCAGAAGGCCGACCGCCGGGGCAGGCGCTACGCGGCCACCTACCCCTTCCGCTACGCCGCTGTGCCCGCCGCGGTCGGCGGTGCGGGCTACGCGATCGTCAGCTACGCGACCTCGATCCTGGCCGCCCCGATCGCCGGGCTGTTCGGCGCCCTGTTCGGCGGGTTGCTCGTCGCGGCGGCGATCTGGGTCACCGTCGGGCTCATCGCGATGGTGGTCGGGAACAAGAACGCCTAGGCTCGGTGTTTCCCGCCGGTGGCGGGAACTGGACACTCACCGACGGGAGACAACCGGGCGCCGATGACTGAAGCTGCTCGTCAGAAAATGGTCGAGCGGGTCCGAGGGCTCCTCCGCATGGCGGAGGACCCCTCGGTGACTGACGCCGAGAGCCAGGCGTTCACCGCCAAGGCCGCCGAGCTGATGACCCGCCACGCGATCGCGGAGGCCGAGGCCCGCGCCGAGAGGGGCGAGGAACCGGACGCGATCAGCCGCATGGACTACACCGTCGCAGGGGTGGGCGGCCACGGAAAGGCCCGGGTCCGGGCACTGGCCGACATCGCCGCCGCCTACGGCTGCCAGTCGGCGGTCAGAGGCAACAACTCCGAGAACACCGACCGCGTCATCATCCTGGTGGGGACGGTGAGCGCGCTGGACGCGCTGCGGATGCTGATGCCGTCGATCTCCATGCAGATGGAGTCGTCGGCCAAGTTCATGAGTTCGTCGCACGTGGCGGACATCCGCGAACTGCGCAACTACACCAGGTCGGAGCTGGAGACCGAACGCAAGCGCTACTACCGGTCGTTCGTGCGCGCCTACGGGCGTGCGGTCGCGGAACGCATTCGGGAGTTCCGGGCGCGGTTGCAGGAAATGGCCGCTCCGGGGGGTTCCGACGGGTCCAGTGAGAGCGTCGACGCGGCCCGCGGAGCGGAACTGGTCCTGCTCAACGACGTGAACCGCGTGCGTGAGGAGTTCCAGAAGCAGTTCCCCCAGTTGCGCAAGCACCGGCCGGAGCGTACGCACAGCGCGGCGGGCTACCGCGCGGGGTACAGACGGGGGCGCCAGGCCGAACTCGGGCTGGACACCCCGGTGAGCCGCGGGGGGACGTCCACCCTGGCAGAGGGCGAATAGGGCTCACCGCCCCGCGTTGTCCACAGGCTGTGCACAGAACCGCCCCTCGTGATGTTTTCGCATGTCAAAGCAGAAATGCGAGAGTCCACCAGGGGTGGTTCGGGTGTTCTCTGCAGACGATTACCCCGGGTTATCCACAGGAAGTTCGCCTTCCTGTGGATAACTCTGTGGATAAGGCGCGGCCGACGTGGGAAAAGGCCTCAATCCCTGTTCAGGACACCCGCAACGGTTGCACCAGATAGCGGAAGGACGGGTTCTCCCCCTCCTCGGCGGGAACGTCGGTGAACACGGCGGGTTTCGTCTGCTCGGTGAAGTTGAGGTACGCGGTGTCGGTCTCCACCGCCGTCAGACCGTCCATCAGGTAGTCGGGCCGGAAGGCCATGCGCAGCGGCTCCCCCTCGTAGGAGACCTCGATCGCCTCCACCGCCTGGGCGTCGTCCCCCGAACCCGCCTCCAGGAGGACCTCCCCCTCGGTGAACGCCAGCCTCAGCGGGGTGTTGCGGTCCGCGACCAGCGCCACCCGCTTGACCGCCTCCGCCAGAGGGCCGACCGCCACCTCGGCGCGGGCCGAGAACTCCTGCGGGAACCACGAGGCGTACTTGACGAACTCGCTGTCGATCAGCCGGGTGGTGGTGCGGCGCTCACCGTTCCCGAAGCCGATCATCCCCTCCCCCGGCGACAGGCCCGCACCCCCGCCCGGCGTCCCCGAGGACAGGGCGATGTCCACGTCGGAGCGGTTGACCAGTCCGCGCACGGTGTCGTACAGGGTGCGCGCCGGCACCAGGGCCGCGGTGTCCACGCCCTGGTCGGAGGGGTTCCACCGCAGGTCGCGCACGGCGATGCGGTAGCGGTCGGTCGCGACCACGCTGAGGGAGTCGCCCGTGAAGTCGAGGTAGGCGCCCGTGAGCATGGGAAGCGTGTCGTCCCGGCTCGCGGCCGGGGCCACCTGGCGCACGGCCGTGGTGAAGGCGTCCGCGGACACGGAGCCGATCAGGCCGGGCATGCCGGGCAGGGAGGGGTAGTCCTCCAGCGGCATGGTGATGAGGGTGAAGCGGGCGGCGCCGCCGACGACCCGCAGTTTGGCGCCGTCGGTGTCGATGTGCACCGAGCCCGGGGGGAGGTTGCGCACGATCTCGGCCAGGAGGCGGCCCGGGACGAGGGCGGCTCCGGACTCCTCGGAGAGGACGTCCACGGACGCGCGCGTGGAGACCTCGTAGTCGAACCCGGACAGGTGCAGCGCCGAGCCGTCCCCGGAGACCTCCATCCGGATCCCCGCGAGCACGGGCACCGCGGGACGGGTGGGCAGTGCCCTCGCGGTCCAGGCGACCGCCTCGGCGAACGCGTCGCGATCCACTCGCAGTTTCACGGGTCGGCCTCCTCGTAGGTGTCGTACAGCGTCAACCTACCCAGGGGCTCCGACAAGCGACCTGCCCCGTCACCGGGGGCGGACCTGTGGAGACCCCGGTCGGACCGTGCGGAAGGGGTGGTGCGACCGGGCCCGGACCGGGGGCGCCTCCGCCGTAACGGCGTTCGTGTCCGCCATGCCCCCGCAGTCGCTGGCGGGCGGCCCCCGGGCCCCGCCCTCCCGCGCCGCCGACCACCCCGGAACCGGAGCGGGAGATCCCCGCGAAGCCGCCCGTCCCCGTGGGCTACCATGACTGGCGGAGAGTCACTCTCCCGGGAGGGTTCGCATAGCGGCCGAGTGCAGTGCTCTTGAAAAGCACCAAGTCCTTGACGGGGCTTCATGGGTTCAAATCCCATACCCTCCGCAGAACCCGCAGGTCAGCAGCTTGCGGGAGAGACACAGAAGGCCGGTGGTTCCGGACCGGTGCGCACACGGCGCACACGCCCCGGGGCCACCGGCCTTCCGCGTGTCCGGGTCCGGTCACCGCGCCCGCCTCAGGGCGGAGCGGGCCCGCAAGGCCCCCGTCGACGTGTCGACAGGTCGACGGGGCCCGACCTCCGGAAGGGGGCCCTCCCTCCGCGCAGACAACGACACCTCCGGACAAATCCGTGGACAGTCCGCGGGGCGGTCGATCATGCTGCTTCACGGACGGCGCACCCGGCCGACCGCCCCCGACCCGCGGAGGACTCATGGCATTGGTACGCAAGGGCTCACGCCGTATCAGCGTGGACGGCACGGACTACCGCTGGCGCGTACGCCGCAGGCCGACCTACGCACAGGGGGTGGGTGAGAGCCCCATGACCTTCGCGGCGGAGCTCGCGGACTCCCCCGGACGGGTGCTCGTCGTCGCGACGCCGCACCCGCACCCGGGCCACTACCGGGTGGGACCCGGCGCGGCCGTCCCCGTCACCCCGGCCGTGGTCGCGACCGCCATCCGCCGGGCCCGGGACGAGGGGTGGAGCCCTTCCTCGCCCGGCTCTCCCCACCACCTGACCCTCTGAGGCCGACCCCGTCGGAGCACCGGAACCGGGGGCGGCGGCGTCACGGGCCCCGGGCCGGTCCTCGGGCGCCGGCCCCGGGGCCCGCCGCCCTACTCGTCCTCGTCGGCGTGCCTGGGGAGGACGACCACGGGGATCCTGGAACGGTGCAGCACGCCCTGGCTGACCGAGCCCAGGAGCAGGCCGCGCACGGTGCCCCTGCCCCGCGAGCCCACCACGACGGCGTCCGCGCCCTCGGCGGCCTCCAGGATCGCGCTCACCGGGCTGTTCTGGGTCCGCACCACGCTGACCTCGACGTCGAGGTCCTCGCGCCTCTCGTCGACGACCTCGGCGAGCAGGCCGGCCACCAGTTCCTCGGACTGCCTCTCGAACAGCTCCTCCTGCGGCTGGTACCCGGCGGCGGTCATCGCGACCGGGTCGTAGGGGTAGGGAACCTCCCAGCTGTGGACCACGACCAGTTCGGCACCGCTCTCGGCCGCCAGGTCGTAGGCGAGGCCGAGGGCGCGGCGCGCGGTCTCGGAGCCGTCGACACCGACCACGATCCGGTCCATCGACGTGGTCGCGGGCTTGCCCTTGCGCGAGGGGACGACCACGACCGGGCACGGCGCGTGGGCGGCCACCCGGACGCTGACCGAGCCCACGAACACCGACTTGAACGTGCCCATCCCTCGGGTGCCGACCACGATCAGGTCGTGGGGGTGGCTCTGCCGGATGACGGCCAGCGGCGCCTCCTCCATCGCGGTCACGGCCTCCGTGACCACGGTCGGCCGGAGCTCGCGGACGTGTGCCTCCGCCTCGCCCAGCACACCGGTGGCCTGGCCGTGGATCTCCGGCGTGGGCTCGAACCGCGCGGCGCCCCCGTGGGCCGACACGATCAGCGGCATCCCCAGGGCGTGCACGATGCGGAGCGGGGCGTCCCGCCGGGCGGCCTCCGCCGCCGCCCACTCCAACGCCGCCCGTGAGCCGTCCGATCCGTCGATCCCCACGACGACCCGGGCCGGGCGCACCTCTTTGCCTGCCATAGTTCCCCCTTAGCACTGCGACAGCACTGCGGACCATCTTCGTCGAGTAGACCAGCGCCCCGCCGGAACGGCGCAGGCCGAAGGTCGCCGTTCCGTCCGACCTACGGCCCCGGCGCGCATGCCCGGGACCGGCCCGGGACGGCGGCCGACGGCCCGGCGCGGTACCGCGGAGCACCTGGTGCCCGGATTCCCTCCCCACCATTGTCCGGAAGCGGGTCCCGTAAACCGGAGAGGTGCCCTCCGCGCGTTGTGTCCCGTCCCGACCGTCCTCACCCGCGCCAGGCGAACGCCTCCCCGACCGACGCCGCCAACTGGAGGTAGGCGTCCCGCGTCCCCGGGGCGAGCTGGTCGAGGTCGACCTCGGCGCCCTCCTCGAGGTGGCCGTCCCAGGGCACCCGGACCACGTCGCGGCACCTGCTCGCGAAATGGCCCTCCAGCCGGTTGAGGTCGACGCTGCTCTTGCTGTTGGACCGCACCATCGACAGCACCACGACGGCGCCGCGCACGAGCGGCCCGTGGCCGTGCGCCTCCAGCCAGTCCAGGGTGGCGCTGGCGCTGCGGGCCCCGTCCACGGAGGCGGAGCTGACCAGGACCACCTGGTCGGCGAGCCCGAGTACCCCGCGCATCGCCGAGTGCAGGAGGCCGGTGCCGCAGTCGGTGATGCAGATGGAGTAGAAGTGCTCGACTATCCGGGCCACCTCGCGGTAGTCGCCGTCGCTGAACGCCTCGGAGACGGCGGGGTCGCGGTCGGAGGCGAGGATCTCCAAGCGGCTGGGCGACTGGGACGTGAACCCGCGGATGTCGGCGTAGCGCGACACGAGGTGGCGCTCGTTGAGCAGGTCGCGGATGGTCGCGGCGGTCTCCAACCGCACCTTGTCCGACAGCGTGCCGCGGTCGGGGTTGGCGTCCACGGCGAGGACCCGGTCGCCGCGCAGCGAGGCCAGGGTCGCGCCCAGCGCGACCGTGGTGGTGGTCTTTCCCACCCCTCCCTTGAGGCTGAGCACCGCCACCCGGTGGTGCCCGGTCGCGACGGGGGTGCAGGCGCGGGCCACCAGTTCGCGCCGGCGCAGGACCTTGGCGGACTCCCCCGGGTTGACGAGGCCGAGGGTGGCGGAGTGCACGGCGCGGCGCCAGCCGCCGCTCGGCCCCTGGCGCCGGTTGCGCACCAGCGTGGCCGCGTTGAGGGCGTCGGCGGTCTCCCCCTCCTGGTCGGGGCGCCTCTGGGCCTGCTGCCCGGAGGGGCGCGCGGGCGCGGGCGCGAGTCCGGCCCGCGGGCCGGTGAGGGTGGGCGGGGGTTCGGGGCCGCGGCGCGGCAGCGGCTCGGACCGCACCGGGCCGGGGTCGGAGGGCCCCGCCCCCGCGGGACGGAGGGGGTCGGTGCGCTCGTCGTCCGCCCACGGGCCCGCCACCGGCCCGGGTTCGGGGGCCGGCTCCGGGGTCCGTGTCGGGGTCCGCGTCGGCCCCGACCCGGCTCCGAATCCGTCGGCCCCGTGGCCCGGCGCCGGTCGCGCGTCCGGTGCGGAGTCCGGTCCCGGGGTCCCGTCCGCCCCCGGGACCGGGCCCGCACCGGTTTCCGTGCCGTCCGCCCCGGAGGGGTCCGGGCGTTCGGTGTCGAGCGGCGGTAGCTGCTCGGGCTCGGGGACGTCGGAGTCGCCCCGGAGCCTGCGCGGTGCGAGGGGGTCCGGCCCCCCTCCGCCCGGTCGGGCGGGCCTCTGGGGTCGCTGGGGGCGCTGCGGCCGCCGGACCGCGCCCGGCAGGAGCCGGACCGTGGAGCTCCGCGTCTCGTCGTCGGAGTCCGCGGTGTCCTCCGGGGCCTCGGGGCGTTCCGGGGCCCCGGGCCCGCCCGGACCGTCGTCCGCGTCCGGCGGCGGCGCCTGGTAGCCGGTCCCCGGCAGCGGGGGAGGCGCGTCCTCGGGCAGCCGGGCGTAGGGGGGCGGGGGCGGGGCCGCCCCCTCGAACCCGCCGAACCACTGCTCCCTCGGCGTGGGTGCGGGCGGCTCCGGAGCGGCTTCGGCGGACGGTTCGCCGGTCCCCTCGGCGCCCTCGTCCGTACCCTCCCAGAGGGACTCGGGCCTCTCCTCGGCCTCCGAACCCGTGCCCGCCTCGGAGCTGCGACCCGTCCCATGCTGTTCCTGGTGTGCCACCGGAGTTCTCCTGCGTGAAGGGGGTGTGCTGTGGAGGAAGGGACACTCCACAAGGGAGAGGCGGGATCCGCTTCCTGGTGTCACTCATACCCGCCCCACCCCAGGGAAGCATCCCCCGGGGGTCGGTGGAGAGGGCAATCCGTAGCACCGTCCCTGAACCTCCCCGGGTACTGTCTGGCTCATGCACGCGATCCGTATCACCGCACCGGGAGGACCCGAGGTCCTCGCCTGGTCAGAGGTTCCCGACCCCGTCGCAGGAGAGGGGGAGGTCCTGGTGGACGTGGCCGCCGGCGCGGTCAACCGCGCCGACGTCGCGCAACGGCAGGGCACCTACCCGCCCCCACCCGGCGCCTCCGAGTACCCGGGCCTGGAGTGCTCGGGCACCGTGGCCGCGCTCGGCCCCGGCACCGAGGACTCCGGATGGTCCGTGGGCGACCCCGTGTGCGCCCTCCTGTCCGGGGGCGGCTACGCGGAGAAGGTGGCCGTCCCCGTGGGGCAGCTGCTCCCCGTGCCCGAGGGCGTCGGCCTGGCCGAGGCCGCCGCCCTGCCCGAGGTGGCCGCCACGGTGTGGTCCAACCTCGTGATGGTCGGCGGACTGCGCGCGGGGGAGACCGTCCTCGTGCACGGCGGGGGCAGCGGCATCGGCACCTTCGCCATCCAGTTCGCCCGGGCCCTGGGCGCCCGCGTGGCGGTCACCGCGGGCAGCGAGGAGAAGCTGGCCCGCTGCCGCGAGCTGGGCGCCGAGATCACCGTCAACTACCGGACCGAGGACTTCGCCGAGCGCATGCGCGAGGAGGGCGGCGCCGACCTCATCCTCGACATCATGGGCGGCTCCTACCTCGACGCGAACCTGCGTTCGCTGGCGACGAACGGCCGCATCACGATGATCGCCCTGATGGGAGGCCGCCGCGCCGAGGCCGATCTGGGGCGTATGCTCGCGAAAAGGCTCTCCGTACACGCGACGACGCTCCGCTCCCGTCCCCTGGACGAGAAGGCGGCCATCGTCGCGGGAGTACTGGAGCAGGTGTGGCCGTTGGTAGAACAAGGAGCCATCCGCCCCGTCGTGGACCGTTCTGTACCGATGCGGAACGCGGCGGAGGCGCATCGCGTCATGGAATCGAGCGCGCACACCGGAAAGATTCTCCTCACCCTCTGACGGCGTGCCGGTACATCCACGTAAGGGAACTGATGAGCAGCGCAGACGACCAGAAGGACGAGCCCCAGGTACTGGTCATGGGGGTCGACCAGCACGACGGGGCCGACGACGACGGCGCGGAGGAGCCCCGCTCCCTCGCCGACATGGTGGAGCAGCCCGCCAAGGTGATGCGGATCGGCAGCATGATCCGCCAGCTCCTGGACGAGGTGAAGGCCGCTCCGCTGGACGAGGCCAGCCGCACCCGCCTCAAGGAGATCCACACCTCCTCGATCAAGGAGCTCGAGGACGGCCTCGCCCCCGAGCTCATCGAGGAGCTGGACCGGCTGACCCTGCCGTTCGCGGACGGGTCGGCGCCCAGCGACGCGGAGCTGCGCATCGCCCAGGCGCAGCTGGTGGGCTGGCTCGAGGGCCTGTTCCACGGCATCCAGACGACCCTGTTCGCCCAGCAGATGGCGGCCAGGGCCCAGCTGGAGAACATGCGCAAGGCGCTGCCGCCCGGCCTCTCCGGCCTCCAGGCCCAGGACGGCCCGTCCGTGGCCGGCGACGAGCCGCACGGATCCGGCCCCTACCTGTAGCCAGGGCCCCGAACGCGAGGAGCCCCCGCCCTTTGTGGGCGGGGGCTCCTCGCGTACACGGGTGCTACTTGGCGTTCACCGGCTCCAGGACGTCGAGGCCCAGGAAGGGGCGCAGTGCCTCGGGGACGACCACGGAGCCGTCCGCGCGCTGGTGGTTCTCCAGGATGGCGACGATCCACCGTGTGGTGGCCAGCGTCCCGTTCAGGGTGGCGGCGAAGCGGGGCTTGCCGTCCTCCCCCCGGAACCGCACGTTGAGGCGCCGGGTCTGGAAGTCGGTGCAGTTCGAGGTGGAGGTCAGCTCGCGGTAGGTCTCCTGGGTGGGGACCCACGCCTCGCAGTCGAACTTGCGGGCGGCGCTGGTGCCCAGGTCGCCCCCGGCGATGTCCACCACGCGGTAGGGCAGCTCCAGCTTGTCGAGCATCTCCCGCTCCCAGGCGAGGAGCCGCTCGTGCTCCTCGTGCGCCCGGTCCGGGTGGGCGTACACGAACATCTCCACCTTGTTGAACTGGTGGACCCGGATGATGCCCCTGGTGTCCTTGCCGTAGGAGCCGGCCTCGCGGCGGAAGCACGTCGACCAGCCCACGTACCGGTTGGGCAGGTCGTCGGCGGCCAGGATCTCCCCGGCGTGGTACCCGGCCAGCGGCACCTCGGAGGTGCCCACGAGGTACAGGTCGTCCGCGGCCAGCCGGTACACCTCGTCGGCGTGCTCGCCGAGGAAGCCGGTGCCCTCCATGGTCTCGGGCTTGACCAGGACCGGCGGAATCATCGCGGTGAAGCCCGCGGCCACGGCCTGGTTCATCGCCATGTTGAGCAGTGCCAGCTCCAGCTGGGCGCCCACGCCGGTGAGGAAGTAGAAGCGGGATCCCGAGACCTTGGCGCCGCGCTCCATGTCGATGGCGCCGAGCATCTCGCCCAGCTCCAGGTGGTCGCGCGGGGTGAAGTCGAACTCGCGCGGCGTCCCGACGGTCTCCAGGACCCGGAAGTCGTCCACGCCGCCCTCGGGCGCGTCCGCCTCCACGATGTTGGGGACGCGGGCCAGGACGGCGGCGAGCTCCTCGGCGAGGCGGCCGGCCTCGGCCTCGGCCTCCTTGACCTCGGCCGCGAGCGACTTGGCCTTGGTCAGGAGCTCCTCGCGGTCCTCCGCGGAGGCCTTGGAGACGGACTTGCCCACACTCTTCTGCTCGGCGCGCAGCGTCTCGAACCGGGTCAGCGCGGCGCGGCGGCCGGAGTCGAGTTCGAGCAGCCGGTCCGCGACGGAGGGGTCCTCCCCGCGGGCGCGCTGCGAGGCGCGGAGTCGTTCGGGGTCTTCTCGAAGAGCGCGAAGGTCGATCACGTCTTGCAGGTTACCGCCCGGGCTCGGCGGCGGTCACATCGTTTCCCCGGACCGCGCCGCCGACGCACGGCGGCGGCTTCCCCGCCCGCGTGCGGGGGGGACCTCGTTCTTCGGCATCCTGGTGGGGAACATCGCCCGGCCTCCCCGCCCTCGTGCGGGGGGACCGCTGTGGAGGAGGCCGCCGCGGGGCCGCCGGCCGGGACGGCCGGCGCGGTCGTCAGTCGACGTGTCCGGCACGGATGCGCGCCAGCCACTGCTCCGCCTCCGCGAACTCCGCGTCGGTGGCCGGACGGGGCCGGAGCGGGGGGTCGGTCTCGACGGCCTCGCCGCCCCGCGGGTAGCTGCCGAGGAAGCGCACGTCCCGGCAGACCCTCCGGATGCCCATGAGGGCCTCGCCGACGCGGGCCTCGGCCACGTGGCCCTCCGCGTCGATGCAGAAGCAGTAGCTGCCGAGCTTGTCCCCGGTGGGGCGCGACTCCAGCCGGGTGAGGTTGACCCCGCGGACGGAGAACTGGCTGAGCACCTCGATCAGGGCGCCGGGGTGGTCGTCGGAGATGAAGGCGACCAGCGAGGTCCGGTCGGCCCCGGTGGGCGCGGAGACCGCGCCGGGCCTGGACAGGTAGATGAACCGGGTGGCGGCCCCGCCGCGGTCGCCGATCCCGACGGCGAGCGCGTGCAGCCCGTACCGCTCGCCCGCGATCACCGCGCAGATCGCCGCGTCGTAGGGAGCGCCGGGTTCGGAGACCGTGCGGGCGGCGGCGGCGGTGGAGGAGACCGTGTGCGTTTCCGCGTCGGGCAGCCGTCGGGCGAGCCAGCCTCGGCACTGGGCGAGGGCGTGGGGGTGGGTGGCCACCCGCTTGACGTCCTCCAGGACGGTGCCGGGCCGGGCGAACAGCGCGAACTCGACCGGGATCGCCGTCTCACCGGTGATGAGGAGCGGCTCCCCGTTGACGAGCTCGGCGATGGTGGCGGTGACGCCGCCCTCCACCGAGTTCTCCAGCGGGACGACGCCGCCGTCCACCGTGCCGGTCCGGACGGCGTCGAAGACCGCGGCGACGCCGTCGCACGGAACGCGCGCCCCGTCGGGCGCCTCGGGGCGCAGCGCGCGCAGCGCGGCCTCGGTGAAGGTGCCCTCGGGGCCGAGGTAGGCGTAGCGGTTGGGCATGGTGCCAGGCTATACGGACCGGTGGGCGGCGCGTGGCCCCTGGGGACACGCACGTCGGCCGGGCGGCGGGTCACCCGCGGGCGGAGGTGCTCCCGTCCACCTTCTCCTTCAGGGAGCCCGCGCCCCCGGACGTGCGGCCGGCGCGCGCCGCGGCCTCCGGAACGCCGTCCCCCGCGTCCCCGACCGAGGCGCGGATCCCGGCTCCGTCCTCCTGCCCGGAGCCCTCCCCGTCCCCGGAGCGGTCGTCCGCGTCGCAGCCCTCCGCGTCGTCCAGGTGGTCCGTGTCGTCCATGTCCTCCACGGCTGACAGCACCGTGACCAGGGAGTCCGCCTCGGGCTCCGCGCCGCTGCCGTCGGAGCCGGCCACCGCGGCCCCGGCAGCCGCGGTCCCGACCGGGTCCACCGGAGCCGAGGGCGCGGGCACGAGGGCGCCGACGCCGTTGCCCAGCCGGGCCGACCGGACCACGCGGTCCTCCTCCGGGCTGAGCAGGACGCGGCCCTCGCCGCGCACGACGGCCTTGGCGTAGGTGCGCGACTCGGTGCGGCCGTTGATGGAGGTGAGGACGACCCCGTCGCCCTGGCCGTTGAGCAGTGCGAGGGAGAAGGAGCGGGCGCCCGACATCTCCTCCAGGGCGTCGTAGTGCAGTACGGCCACGTCACGGACGGCGAACGGGTCGACGCCCGAGGCGCCCACCGCGGCCGTGCGGGTGGCCAGGACCTGGGTTTCGTCGCCGAGCGCGCGGGCCCTGTTCAGGGCGTATCCGCCGAGGGCGAGTCCGCCCAGGCCGGCGATCAGACCCAGCGAGGCAATGAGCGTAGTGAACACAGCGCGAGCGTATCGCTACGCAACGCACCTATGGTGTCACTCCTGGCTATTTCCCCGATCCCTGTGCCCGAATTTTCGCGACATTTGCCGTCGCGTGAACGTCGTGCGCCCCAGGGCCCTGTCCCATCCGCGCCGGACCGCGGGCCGGAACCCCCTGGCCATCAGGGCCCTCGCCACGTCCGTGAACTGGTGCGCGCGGTGCATCTGCGCCCTGAGGTCGGTGCCGGTGGCCCGGTGCTCCAGCGGCACCTCCACCTCCTCCACGCGGAACCCCGCCCGGAGCACGTCGATGGTGAGGCCGGTCTCCACCCCGAAACCGGGCGCCAGCGGCCTGGCCGCCTCGAAGGCCGCGCGCGTCAGGCAGCGCTGGCCGTTGAGCGGCTGCTCGGGCTCCCAGCCCGTGGCCCGGCTGACCCCGCCCCGGGCGAGGCGCACCACGAAACCGTGGCCGCCCAGGCGCATGCGGGTGGCGGGGAAGAGCGCGATGGTCATGTCGGCCTTCCCCGTGCCGACCGGTTCGATCAGCGGGGCGGCCCCCGAGGCCGTGCCCTCCAGGTCGGCGTCGAGGAACAGCAGGTGCCGGGGCGGGCGGCGCGTACCGGCTTCCGCCTCGTCCTCCTCGATGAGCCGGACGCCCTCGGCGCCCGTCTCCATCGCCGCTCCCTTGCCCCGGTTGCGGCTGTGCCTGAACACGCGCGCGCCGGCCCGGAGCGCGACGTCCGCCGTCGTGTCCGCGGAACCGTCGTCGACCACGACGACCAGGTCGACACCGGGCAGGTCGCGGGCGGCGCGCACGGTGCAGCCGACCCGTTCGGCCTCGTCCTTGGCGGCGATCACCACGGCGACCCCGGTCTCCTCCGGGCCGCCGGCCTCCCCCTCGCGCACCTCGCCCCGTCTACTGGGCCTTGCCGGTCCCCGCGGCCACCGGCAACGCGTCGAGATCGGCGTGGATGACGAACACCTCGACCAGTCCGGTGACCTCCAGGACCTTCATGACGGCCGGTTTGGGCGCCACGAGCTCCAGTTCACCGCCCTTGTCACGGGCGCGCTTCATGGCGGAGAGCAGCACGCTGATGCCCGTCGAGTCGCAGAACTCCGTCCGCGACATGTCGATGACCAGCCGCCGCGCCCCGTCCTCCAGGGCTCCGACGAGCTCGCTGCGCAGCTGGGGCGCCGTGTACAGGTCGATCTCACCGCCCACGGTTACCACCGCGACGTCTTCTTGAGATCGGCTTGATATCTTCAACTCCACGGACGTGACTGTAGCGCCCCGTCCACCCCCGGGCCACTTCGGTGACGGTGTGTTGACGGTGTTTCGCTACATCGGTCACGTTCCTCCGGGTGCCGACGCCGGAGTCCCCTCGCGGGGCGCCTCAGAGCAGCGCGCTCCGGGCCCGCTGGTCGTCACGGAGGTGGAGGCGCAGCTCGACGACGTCGGCGGCCCTCCGGTCCACGAGCTGGTCGACGACACCGCAGCCGCGGTCCGTGTCCGTCCCCCGCTCCGCGCGGCCGACGTCGTCCGCGGAGAGCTCCAGGACCGCCCACACCGTGGTGGTCGTCGCGTCCATCTCGGTGCCCCAGCGGCCCGACAGGGTCTGGACGATGCCCAGGCCCCGGCCGCCCAGCCCGGACACGGAGGGCATCGCCACCCGGGGCATCGTGCTGGACCCGCCGTCGCGCACCGAGATCTCCACCCAGCCCCCGGGGCGCGGACCGCGGTCCACCTCGACCCTCCAGGACACGCCGACGGAGTTCTCGGGGTTGCCCGGTGTGGGCAGGGGGCTGGCGTGGCGGAGGGCGTTGCTGACGAGTTCGCTCAGAACGAGGGCGGCGTCGTCGACGCGGTCCTCACCGAGTTCCATCGCGTGCAGGTCCCCGCACAGCCGCTGCCGGGCTCCCGCCACGCTCGCGGGGTCGTAGGGGAGTACGACGCTCCGCTCGACCTTCTGCGGGCGGTCCCCGGAATCACCTGGGGTGCTGTCACCTGACACGTTCTGTCCCTGCGCGTTCGTGCTCTCTCGGGCGGACCGGAACCCGCCCGAAGTGTGGCAGCGAATTCCACCAGGGGTGGAAATGCCCCGATCACCTCGGAAGGAAACCCACGTCGAGATGAATCACGGGGTGGGGCTGGCGCTCCGGCGCACGGATCGCTGTCGTGACAGGGATTCGGGGGTTGAAGAGGTTTTTGTAGTTTTTTGGGACGCAGGTGGCTGGTGGGAGATGTCTGTCACCCGTGCCCCACCAGTGACGCCCGTGCGCACCGCGGCCGCCACAGGGGACTCCTCCGCCCCGGCGTCCTCTCCCTCCTCGGGATCCGGCGCCTCGCCACGGTGCAGCGGCACCGTGAAGCGCATCCTGGTCCCCCGCTCCAACCGCTGGGCGGTCACGTCCCCGCCCTGGTCGCGGGCCAGCTGCCGCACGATGTACAGACCCAGCCCCAGCCCGCCGAAACCGGTCTCCCCGTCCCCGCGCGCCCCCGCCTGCACGAAGCGGTCGAAGATCCGCTCCTCGTCCCCCGGGCGCAGCCCCACGCCCTCGTCGTCCACGGTGACCGCGACGGCCTCCTCCTCCGCCCGGGCGGTCACGTGCACGTGGCCGCCCTCCGGCGAGAACTTGAGGGCGTTGTCCAGCAGCTGGTCCATGATCATGCCCGTGGCCAGGGAGTCCCCCGCCGTCGCGGGGAGCTCGTCGGGCCCGTCCAGGGAGACCTCGTGCCGGTCCGAGAGCGGCCGGAACGCGCTGACCGCCTGCCTCAGCACGTCGAGCAGGTCGAACCTGTCCCGGCTGACCCGGATCTCCCCGCGCGAGACGTCCGATCCCAGCTGGAGCCGGTCCACGAGGGTCACCAGTGCCGAGGACCGGTCCGCGATGGTGCCGACCGCCTCGTACTGGGAGTCCGGGGTGAGCCGCGCCCACTTGCGCATGAGGGTGGTCGCGTAGCCGTGGATCACCGTGATGGGGGTCCGCAGCTCGTGGCCGCTGGTGGCCAGGAAGTCCTCGCGCTCCTCCTCCATGGCCTTCTGCGCGGTGATGTCGCGGAAGTCCACCACCCACTCGTGGGTGCGGGGGATCCTCGCCATGAGGATCTCCAGCCAGCGGCCGTCCTTGAGCTTGTGCTTGACGGGCTGGCCGTGGCACGCGGGCAGGGGGAAGGGCGGGTGCCGGCCCTCGACCGCCTCCAACGGGTAGCCGGTCAGCTCCACCGCCGAGCGGTTCCACTTGCGCACCCGGCCGCCGAAGTCCAGCACGGCGATCCCGTCGGCGCTGGAGTCGGCCACGGCCTGTTCGTGGACGCGCTGGAGGTTGAGCTCCTCGTAGGCCAGGGCGTTGCCGATCGCCACCCCGGCGTGCGCGGCGAGGAGTTCGAGCAGTTCCAGCTCGATGTGCCCCACCTTGCGCTGGCTGTAGAGCGCGTAGAGGGCGCCGTACGGGCGGCCGTGCACGTTGGTCACGCACAGGGCGATGGTGTGGAGGCCGGGGAGGTCGGCCCAGACCAGGTCCTGGAGGCCGCGGGTGTCCTCGTTGGCCAGCAGGACGGACTTGCCGCTGCGCAGCAGCTCCCCGAACAGGCTGTCCTCCAGCGGGGCGGTGAACCCCTGGAGCTCGTCGGACAGGGCCGAGATGCTCACCAGCTCCACGCGGTCCTCGTCGAGGAGGACGAACCCTCCCGCGTCCGCGCCGGTCAGCTCGGTGATGCCCCGGGAGATCCGGTCGAGCACCGACTTGAGGCTGAGGTCCGCGTTGATGTCCACGACCACGTCGGTGAGCCGGCGCACCAGCCTGGCCCGCTCCATGGCCGAGCGCTGCGCCTGCACGTCGTTGTCGGAGGGGTGGAGGTTGAGCACCCAGCCGAGGAACCGGCCGTCGGCCCCGGCCACCCGGTTGGCGCCGATCCGGACGTCGAGGACCGTGCCGTCCCTGCGCACCCGGCGCGTGTACACCGCCAGCGGGTTCCCGGCGCGCACCTGTTCGAGCACCGCGCCGTGCTCGCCCTTCAGCTCGGCGGGGACGATCGGCAGCTCGCCGCCGAGCACCTCGTCCGCGCTCCAGCCGAACATGCGCTCGGCGGCCGGATTCCACACGGTGACCCGGAGCTCGCTGTCGAGACCGACCACCGCGTCCGCTGACGAGGCCAGCACGGCTTCGGCGCTGAGGGGCGCGCGCTCGGAACTCACGACGTCATAGTGCCACCCGAAAGCCGCCGAGTGGCAGGGCTTTGCACAATCCGATCAAATTCCGCCCCGAAGGAGACTCACAGGACCCTCGGCTCCTCGCCGGAGCCCGCCTCCATGGCGCGCCCGGCGTGCTCCCAGGCCCGCATCCCGCCGGACACGTTGACCGAGTCCCAGCCGGCCTGGTTCAGCGCCGCGACGGCCTGGGCGGAGCGGCCGCCGACACGGCAGACCACGTAGACCCTCCTGTCCTGCGGGACCTCGGAGGCCCGCTGCCCCAGCTCCCCGAGCGGGATGTGGACGGCCCCGGGCGCGCGGCCCGCGTTCCACTCGTCGTCCTCGCGGACGTCGAGCAGGTAGGCGCCCTCGGGCACCTCGGTGGCGCCGGTCTCCGGAACACCGTTCCCGAACATTGTGACCCCCTGTGTCGTGATGATGCGAAAAATGTGAGGAACCGGGGAACCCGGCACGGGCGCGCCACGTCGAAGCGGTATGTCACTGCACACCCTCGCGACGGCTCTGCCGACCCGCCTCGCCGCTCTCGCAGCCCTCGGCCTGCTTATCACGGCCTGCGGCAACGATCCCGCAGAGGTGAACGCTCCGGCACCCGAGTCCGACCAGACCACCGAACCCTCCTCCCCCGGCGACGGGGAGGAACAGGGAGACGACGGCGCGACCGGCGGCGGCGACGCCGAGGTCGAGCTGACGATCGAGCGCTCCCTGAACGACGAGGAGTCGCTGTCGCCCGAGTCCGGCTACGAGGAGGGGACCTGGACCCTCACCTGTGCGCCGGCCGGCGGCGACCACCCCGACCCCGAGGCGGCGTGCGCCCGGATCGACGAGGTCGGCGCGGAGCCGTTCGTCCTCGACACCAGCGACATGATGTGCACGATGATCATGGGCGGCCCCGAGGTCGTCCGCGTCACCGGGCACGTCGAGGACACCGAGGTCGACACCGAGTTCAACAAGGTCGGCGGCTGCGAGGTCGACCGTTTCGAGTCCGTGGACACGGTCCTCAACCCCTGACCGGGGCGCCGGCGCGCGGGGGCCCGGCCCCGGGGCCCCGGCTCCCGCGCGCCGTCAGGGTGTCCACGGGGTGGCCCAGAAGGCGACCTCGTGGCGCATGCCCTCCAGGAAGAAGCGCTCCGCGCGCTCCGGGTCGGGGCGGGCCTCCTCCAGCATGCGCCCGTACCGCTCCGTCAGCCGCGTGAAGCCGGGATCGGCGTAGGTGTCGACCCACCGCCGGTAGCGCGGCTCCTCCGGGCGGTTCCCGGCGAGCGCCAGCCCCAGCTGGTTGTAGCCCCACATGCAGGGGTAGACGGCGGCGAGGCCGTCCCGGTAGTCGGCGGCGGCGTCGAGGAGCCACGACGTGTACGCGGCGCAGGCCGGGCCCTTGTCCTTCACGGTCAGGTCCGCGCCGAACTCCCCGGAGAGGGAGCGGTGCAGCTCCAGCTCCTCGTTGAGGGTGCTGTGCGCGATGCCGACCAGGTCGGCGAGGTGACCGTCGGGCGCCTGCCAGGCCAGGCGGGAGAAGGCGCGCGCGTAGTCGAGCAGGTAGAGGTGGTCCTGCTCCAGCCAGTAGCGGAAGGCGCGGTCGTCGAGGTCCCCCCGGGAGATGCCCGCGACGGTCGGGTGCGCCAGCTGCTCGGCGACCAGCGGTCGCCCGATCTCGTGAAGTCGTTCGGTGATTCCCACGCCCGAAGTGTCCCATCCGGGCGTATCCGTCCGTGCGGCGGCCGTCCCCGGCGCCACACCGTCCGATCGGACTCCCGGTGACGATCGGTTCACGATCTCCCCGCACGGGACCGCAGCCCCGGCGGAGCTGTGCCGGGGACGGAAGGCACGCCGACAGCGAAGCGGCCCTGGTCACCAGGTCTACTGGTGGCCAGGGCCGCTTCGGATAAAGTGGGCGAGGAGGGATTTGAACCCTCACATCCTTTCGGACACACGGACCTGAACCGTGCGCGTCTACCGTTCCGCCACCCGCCCGGATGACTCGCATTCAGTTGTGTGGCCAGGTGATCCGGGCTTTTCGTCCGTTTCCCCTGGCGACATGGATAAGGCTAGCACGGTCTGAACGTGGGTCGCACACCGATTTCGGCCCCTCCTCCGGGGCCTTCCCGGACCCCCTCCCGGGGGTGCGCCTGAAACCAGGGACACCCGGGCCCGGTTACGATCGTCTACACATACGAAGTGGAGTACAAAAGGGAGGTACCTCGTGGGAGTGCTCCAACGCTTCGAGCGCAGGCTTGAGGGCATGATCGAAGGCACCTTCGCGATGGCCTTCAAGTCCGAGCTCCAGCCGGTCGAGGTGGCGAGCGCCGTCCAGCGTGAGATGGACGAGCGGGCAGCCATCGTCGCCCAGGGCCGCACCCTGGTCCCGAACGACTTCATCGTCGAGCTCGCGGCCAGCGACAAGGAACGGCTCGAAGTCTACGCCGACAGCCTCGGCCAGGAACTGTCCAAGCTCGCCCGTGACTACGCGACGGAGCAGGGCTACTCCTTCGTCGGTCCGGTCCGGGTCCACTTCAGGTCCGACGAGGGCCTCAAGACCGGCCGCTTCCGCATCCGCTCCGGCGTCGTGCGCGGCACCATGGTCGGTCCGGAGGGAGAGGTCCGACAGCCCGTCGGCGACCCCGGCCAGCCCGCCGGCCAGCAGCAGAGCGGGCGTCCGCGCCTGCTGATCTCCCCGGGCGGCGCCACCGCGGAGGGCAGCATCGCCAGCCACGGCATGCAGCAGTCCTTCGAGCTGACGACCCCGGTGACCCTTCTGGGCCGCGGCACCGACTGCGACCTCCGACTGGTCGACAACGGTGTCTCCCGTCACCACGTCGAGATCCGCCTGGACGGGGACGAGGCCGTCCTCGTGGACAAGGGGTCCACGAACGGGACCTTCGTCAACGGCCAGCAGGTCAGGCAGGCCCGTCTGGTGGACGGCAGCAGGATCAGCCTCGGCCGCACCACCATGACGTTCCGACGCGACTGAGAACCCCGCCACAATCGACCGATCAGGCCCGGCGCGAACCGCAACCAACACCGTTCCGTCGGCGTCTGACAGGTCGTACCCGGGGCGGGTCGAATACGGACCTGCTGTCGGATATCCGGTCGGGAAGGTAGTCTCCGCGAAGACCTGACCGATCGGGCACACGGACCGCGGCCGCAGGCCGCGACCAGCGACCTCGACACTCACCGACCCGAAGGTGGGGAAGACACGGTGGCGGCGCCGATGACCGCTACC
Organism: Nocardiopsis tropica; assembly: GCF_042660575.1. Classification (NCBI taxonomy): domain Bacteria; kingdom Bacillati; phylum Actinomycetota; class Actinomycetes; order Streptosporangiales; family Nocardiopsidaceae; genus Nocardiopsis; species Nocardiopsis tropica. The sequence continues at coordinate 22,569 of NZ_JBHSUF010000026.1, read as the reverse complement.
CCGGCCGAAGCACGACAGGGGCTGAAGAGCAGTTCGATGTCCAACTTGACCCTCATATTGATCAAGATCGCGTATCTCGCGGTGCTTTGGCTGTTCGTCCTCACGGCGGTCGGCGTCATTCGCACGGACCTCTTCGGCCCGTCCAAGAAGAAACCGCGGAAGAAGCCCCGGCCCGGCCCGCGCCCCGCCCAGCGCAGGGAGGCGCCCGCCCCCTCCCACTCCCAGGCCCGGCCGCAGCGCAAGCGCCGCAACGAGCCGACCGTGCTGGCCGTGACCCAGGGGTCCCTCTCCGGCACCACCGTCGACCTGGGGTCCCAACCCATCACCATCGGACGCGCCCCCGACTCGACGCTCGTCATCACCGACGACTACGCCTCGGGCCGGCACGCGCGCGTCTACTCCGAGAACGGCCGCTGGTTCGTCGAAGACCTCAACTCGACCAACGGCACCTACCTCGGCCAGCAGAAGCTGAACCGCCCCCAGCCCATCACGGTGGGTCAGCCCATCCGTATCGGCAAAACCGTCCTGGAACTGCGCAAATGACAATCGCTCTCCGATACGCGGCGTACTCCGATGTTGGATGCCTCCGCGAAGGCAACGAAGACTCCGGCTACGCCGGCCAGCACCTCCTCGCTGTGGCCGACGGCATGGGCGGTTACGCGGGCGGTGAGGTGGCCAGCTCCATCGCGATCTCCTCGATCCGCCGCCTCGACTCCGAGACCCACACGTCGGACGAGATGCCCGAGGTCCTCCAGCGCGCCGTCGAGCAGGCGAACGCCTCCCTCTCCCGCCGGATCATGGAGGAGCCGCAGCTGGAGAACATGGGCACCACCCTGACGGCCATGCTGTGGTCCGGCGCCCGCGTCGCGCTCATCCACATCGGCGACTCGCGCGCCTACCTGCTGCGCGGCCCCCGCTTCGAGCAGATCACCCACGACCACACCCTGGTGCAGACCCTGGTGGACGAGGGCAAGATCACCGAGGAGGAGGTCGCCACGCACCCGCAGCGGTCCCTCATCCTGCGCGCCCTGGACGGCAAGAGCCCGGTCGACCCCGACATCTCCATCAACGACGCCAAGGTCGGCGACCGCTACATGCTCTGCTCCGACGGGCTCTCCGGGGTGGTCAGCAAGAAGACCATCCACGAGACCCTCGCGACCGAGTCCGACCCGCGCGGGGCGTCCAAGAAGCTCATCGAGCTGGCCATCCGCGGGGGCGGCCCGGACAACATCACCGTGGTCGTCGCCGACGTCATCGAGACCGACACCGACCGCGAGGGCCCCACGCCCGCCGCCCAGGTCGTCGGCGCCGCCGACCAGCAGCCCGACGCCGCGGAGCAGGGCAACGACTCGCCCGCGAGACGGGCGCAGGAACTGCGCGGCACCGGCGGGGACACCGCCGAGATGGACCCCGTGCGGGACGACGCCCCGGGCGAGTCCGCCTTCCAGGAGCAGTACGACGGCTACGACGACTACGAGGCGCCGCCGGCCGACCGGCGGGGCCGCTCCGAGCCCGACGCCGAGTACCGCACCAGGCGCTGGTGGCCGATGGTGCTGGTGTTCGTGGTCGTGGTCGCGGTCGTCGCCGGGGCCACCTACTACTTCGGCCGCCAGTACGTGGACAGCCAGTACTACGTCGGCCCGTCCTCCAGCGGCAACGTCGCGATCTACCAGGGCATCAACACCGACATCGCCGGCTTCAGCCTGTCGGACGAGCTGGAGGACACCGAGATCGCCCTCGACTCCCTGGCGGACGCGGACCGCGACGCCGTGGAGAACACGATCCCCGCGGAGAGCCTCGAGGCCGCGCGGGAGAGCGTCGAGAGGCTGAACCAGGGCTCGGGCCCCGCCGGCGGCGACCGGGGGACCGGCTCCGAGGAAGGGACCGGGTGAGTCCGGCTTGAGCAGCACGTCAGCACCGGAGGCGCCGACCGCGCTGCCCCCGGTCAAACGGCGCAACGCCGAACTGGTCCTCACCGTCATCGCGATCCTCATCACGATGGCGGGCATCGCGATCGCCGGACTCAACCTCAACGGCCAGGTCCCCTCCGCGATGTGGACCGTGGGCCTGACCTTCGGCGCCCTCTCCGCCGTCGCCCACGTGGCGATGCGCTTCCTCGCCCCCTACGCGGACCCGCTGATCATGCCGTGCGCCCTGTTCCTGAACGGGATCGGCGTGGCGATGATCTGGCGCCTGAACGCCTCCCACGAGGAGAACATCGAGGGCGCCGGCGTCGGCATGCAGCTTGTCTGGACCGCGGTCGGCCTGATCTGCTGCTTCCTGATCATCGTCTTCCTGAAGGACCCCCGGATCCTTCAGCGCTACACCTACATCAGCGCCCTGGTCGCGATCGTGCTGCTGATGCTCCCGATCATCCCGGGCCTGGGCCACGCCGTCTACGGCGCCCAGCTGTGGATCAAGATCGGCCCGTTCACCATGCAGCCGTCGGAGTTCGCCAAGATCGCCCTGGTGATCTTCCTGGCGTCCTACCTGATGAGCAAGCGCCAGGTGCTGCAGATCGTCGGCAAGCCGATCAAGGTCGGCCGCTTCACCCTCATCGAGCTGCCCCGCGCCCGCGACCTGGCCCCGATCCTGGTCGGCTGGCTGCTGGCGATCGGCATGCTGGTGGTCCTGCGCGACCTGGGCACCTCCCTGCTGCTCTTCGGCACGTTCCTGGCGATGCTGTACGTGGCCACGCAGCGCTCCTCGTGGGTGACCATCGGCCTGGTCATGTTCGCCGGCGGCGCGACGCTCGCCTACTTCCTCTTCTGGCACGTCCGGGCCCGCGTCAACATCTGGATCAACACGTTCGACCAGGAGGTCTACGAGGCGGTCGGCGGCAGCCAGCAGCTCGTGGAGGGCCTGGTCGGCATGGCCTACGGCGGGCTCTTCGGCACGGGCATCGGCGGCGGCCAGGCCCACAACACCTTCGCCGCGGACAGCGACTTCATCCTCGCGTCCATCGGGGAGGAGCTCGGTCTGACCGGCCTGCTCGCCGTGCTCATGGTCCTCGGCCTCCTGGTGGAGCGCGGCATGCGCATCGCGCTCGCGGCGACCGGACCGTTCAACAAGCTTCTGACGAGCGGTATCGCGTTCGTCCTCGCATACCAGGTGTTCATCGTGCTCGGCGGCATCTCCCGCGTCATCCCGCTCACCGGTTCCACCACGCCGTTCATGGCCGCCGGCGGTTCGGCGCTGATGGCGAGCTGGATCATGATGGGCATCCTGCTCCGCATCAGTGACAACGCGCGCCGCCCGGCACCGCAGTCGATCCAGGACGAGGGCGCGACCCAGGTGATCCGACGATGAACACACCCATCCGCAGGCTGAGCGTCTTCGCCCTGATCCTCATCGGGATCCTGATGCTCAACATCACCTGGATCCAGGGCTTCCAGGCGGACTCCATCCGCGCCGACCCGCTCAACCGGCGCACGTACAGCGAGCGCCTCAGCGAACCGCGCGGCCCCATCCAGGTCGCGGGGGAGAACGTCGCCTTCTCGGAGAACGTCTCCCCGGAGGGCGAGCCCGCCCGCTACCAGCGCGAGTACACCGGCGGCGGCCTGTACACGCCGATCGTCGGCTCCTTCCGCACGTACGGCGCCTCCGGTGTCGAGGACACCGAGAACACCCTGCTCGACGGCTCCGACGACCGCCTGGCCGTGCGCAACTTCCGCGACATCATCACCGGCCGCGAGCCCGAGGGGGCGCAGGTCCAGCTGACCCTCGACCCCGAGGTGCAGGAGGCCGGCTACGAGGCCTTCGCGGGCCTGGGCGGCAAGAACGGCGCGGCCGTCGCGATCGACCCCAACACCGGGGCGGTCCTGGGCGCGGTGTCCTACCCGTCCTACGACGCCAACGAGGTCGTCAGCATCACCGACCTCGAGGACGCCACCAACAACTACGTGGCGCTGGAGAACGACCCGGCCAAGCCGCTGCTCAACCGGGCCCTCAACGAGCGCTACCCCCCGGGGTCGACGTTCAAGGTGGTGACCGCCGCGGCGGCCATCGAGACCCTCGACGCGGGCCCGGACAGCACCATGGACGCGCCCGACCGGCTGTCGCTGGGGCACGACCTGCCCAACGCCACCCCCGGCGGGACCTGCAACGGCGGCCAGCCCGACACCCTGGCCCACTCCATCCAGATCTCGTGCAACACCTCGATGGCCAACTGGGCGATCGAGATGGGCGGCGACGCCCTGGCCGAGCAGGCCACCAAGTTCGGGTTCAATCCGCCGGAGGGCGAGGAGCTCGAGATCCCCCTCGGCGTGACCCCGAGCTTCGCGCCCCCGGAGGAGGACCGCAACATCCTCGGCCGCGCCGGCATCGGCCAGTCCAACGTCGAGGCGACCCCGCTCCAGATGGCGATGGTGGCCGCGGGTGTGGCCAACGACGGCGAGGTCATGCGACCCTACGTGGTGGACTCGGTACGCGACTCGGACCTGTCCGTGATCACGCAGACCAGTCCGGAGAGCTACTCCCAGGCCGTCAGCGCCAGTACCGCCCAGGACCTGACCGAGATGATGGTCCTGGTCACGGGCGAGGGCGGTTCGGGTACCAACGCGGCGATCCCCAACGTCCAGGTGGCCGGCAAGACCGGCACCGCCGAGACGGGCACGGAGAGCACACACAACTGGTTCATCGGTTTCGCCCCCGCCGACGACCCGCAGGTCGCCGTCGCGGTCGTCGTCGAGTTCGGCGGCGGCAGCGGAAACGAGCTCGCCGCTCCGATCGCCCGTCAGATGATGGAGGCAGTGGTTCAGTAGTGAGTGCCTACGAGCCGTCTTCCCGGAACGGTCCCGGTGATCTCACCGGGACCGTTCTGAGCGACCGTTACCGCCTGGAGGAACAGGTGGGTTCGGGAGGCATGGGTACGGTATGGAAGGCCACCGACACCCTGCTCAACCGGCCCGTCGCCGTGAAGCTCCTCCACCCCTCGCAGATGGCCGAGCCCACCGCGCGGGAGCGGTTCCGCACCGAGGGCCGGATCACCGCCGGCCTCTCGCACCCCGGGATCGCGCAGGTCTTCGACTACGGCGAGGAGGACGGCCGCGCCTTCCTGATCATGGAGCTGGTGGTCGGCAACCCCCTCTCCCAGGTCCTGCGCGAACGGGGCCACCTCAGCCCGGACCAGACCCTCGACTTCGTCTGCCAGGCGGCCAAGGCGCTCGCGGCGGCGCACGCACGCGGTGTGGTGCACCGCGACATCAAGCCGGGCAACCTGCTGGTCACCCCGGACGGGCAGCTCAAGCTGACCGACTTCGGCATCGCCCGCGGCGACATGTCGGTGACCCTCACCCAGACCGGCATGGTCATGGGGACCGCCCAGTACATCTCGCCCGAGCAGGCGTCGGGCCGCCCGGCGACCTCCTCGTCGGACCTGTACGCGCTCGGCGTGGTGGCCTACGAGTGCCTGGCCGGGACCCCGCCGTTCACCGGCGACAGCCCGGTCGCGCTGGCGCTCGCGCACACCCGCGACGAACCGCCGGAACTCCCCGACGACATCCCGGCCGACATCGACGACCTGGTGACCTCCCTGCTCCTCAAGGAGCCCGAGGAGCGGCCGGCCTCGGCGAGCGAGGTCGCCCACCTGGCCGCGGTCATCCGCTCCAACGCGGGCACCGGGCCGCCGACCCCCTCCGCGGGGTTCAACGGCATGGCCCAGACCATGGTGGTGGGCGCGGTCCCCGACCCCGGGACGGGGCCGGTGTCCCGGCGAACCGCCGGTCAGGCGGCTGTGACCCCGGTGGGGGAAGAGGACTCCGCTAGGCTTGCAGGGTCCTCCGAGCGCCGGATCAGCGCCTCCGTGGTGCTCGCCGCGGTCGCGGCGACGGTCCTGATCGTCGCCGCGGTGGTGGCTGGCTTCCTCTACGGGGGCAACCGCGAGGTGGACCCCATGCGTGACGCGGTGGAGCCGCCGGCCACGAGTCCTTCGCCGTCCTCCTCACCTTCGGAGGAGCCGGAGGAGTCCGCCCCGGTGGACGTCCCCGTCGTGCCGGACAACCAGCCGGACTGGTCGCCGGAGACCGAGTCGTCCCCGACGGCGGAGTCACCCCTCCCGGAGGAGGACGAAGAGGAGAGCAGTCCTCCCGAGGACGGCGAGGACGACGGGTCGGAGGAGGAGACACCGGGCGAGGAGGAACCCCCGCCCCCGGACCCGGGTGGCGAGGACAACGGCGGAGGACCTCCCCCCGACAGCATCTCGATACCGAGGCAATGAGCGAGAGACGCTCAGGGTAGGCGGCGGCCCACGGGCGGCTTCCGGAAGACACAAGGATCAGTGCACGACATGTCCCAGCCCCGGCTCCTTGGCGGACGCTACGAGCTCGACGTCGTCGTCGGGCGCGGTGGCATGGCCGAGGTCTACCGCGCGCGCGACCTGCGGCTCGACCGGCTCGTCGCCATCAAGACCCTCCGACACGACCTGGCACGCGACCACGTGTTCCAGGCGAGGTTCCGGCGTGAGGCCCAGTCGGCCGCCTCGCTGAACCACCCGGCCATCATCGCCGTCTACGACACCGGCGAGGACATGGTCGAGGGGGTGTCCATCCCCTACATCGTCATGGAGTACGTGGACGGGCGCACCCTCAAGGAGCTCCTGGACGACGACCGCAGACTCCTGCCGGAACGCTCCGCCGAACTGGTCGACGGCATCCTCAAGGCGCTGGAGTACAGCCACGACAACGGGATCGTCCACCGCGACATCAAGCCCGCGAACGTGATGCTGACCCGCAACGCCGAGGTCAAGGTGATGGACTTCGGCATCGCCCGGTCGATGAACGACGACCAGGCGACCATGACCCAGGCCTCGCAGGTCATCGGCACCGCCCAGTACCTGTCGCCCGAGCAGGCGCGCGGTGAGCGGGTGGACCCCCGCAGCGACATCTACTCGACGGGCTGCGTGCTCTACGAGCTCCTCACGAGCCGGCCGCCGTTCACCGGCGACTCCCCCGTGTCGATCGCCTACCAGCACGTGCGCGAGGACCCGGTGCCGCCGACCGAGGTGGACCCGCAGATCCCCGACTGGCTGGAGGACATCACCCTCCGGGCCATGACCAAGGACCGCGAGGAGCGCTACCAGAACGCCGCCGAGATGCGGGCGGACATCCAGCGCGGCCTGGCGGGGATGCCCACCCAGGCGGGCACCATGGCGATGGCCACCGCCGGGGCGACGACGGCGATGCCCCCCGCGAACGACCGGTACGACGACTACGACGACCGGTACGACGACGACCGCTACGACGACGAGCGGTACGACGACGACCGGAAGAAGGGCGGCGCCGGCAAGGCCGCCCTCTGGGTCCTCCTCGCCGTCGGCGTGATCGCCTCCCTGATCCTGGTGTTCGTCCTGTTCAACCGGGGTCCCTCCGAACCGGAGACGGTGCCGGTGCCGTCGGTCGCCGGATCCACCGAGGAGGCGGCCCGGGCGACCCTCACCGAGGCGGGCTTCGAGGACGTCACCTCCGAGCCCCGGGCCGACGACGAGGTCGAGGAGGGCACGGTCATCGAGACCGACCCGCCCGCCGAGAGCGAGACCGCGGTGACGGAGGAGATCGTCCTCTTCGTCTCCTCCGGGCCGGGCGACGTGGCGATCCCCTCCGTGGAGGGCCAGAGCGAGGCCGACGCCGTCAGCACCCTGAACGAGGCGGGCTTCGAGAACGTCACCCCGGAGCAGAGGTCGGACGACAGCGTCGCCGAGGGCAGCGCCATCGGCACCGACCCGCCCGCGGGCGACGACGCCTCCCCGGACACGGCGATCACCCTGTACATCTCCTCCGGACCCGACCAGGTGGCGGTGCCCGACCTCCGCGGCATGACCCGCGGGGGAGCCGAGTCCGCCCTGGGCCAGGTGGGCCTGACCGCCTCCTTCCAGGAGCAGGAGACGTCGGACCAGCCGGAGGGCACGGTCATCTCGCAGTCGCCCGAGGCGGCGCAGATGGTCGCGCCGAACACCACGGTGACCGTCACGATCGCGACGGCCCCCGCGGAGGAGGAGCCGCCGACGGAATCCGAGGAGCCCCCTCCGGGCGGGGGGGAGACCCCGCCGGGCGAAGGGGGGACGCCGCCGGGGCAGGAGGGGCCGGACGGCTTCGTCTTCCGCCCGCAGGACTTCCGTCCGCAGGAGTGGCACCCGGCCTGGCAGTAGGGGCTCCGCAGAGCGGGACGGCGGGCCGCACCCCGAGGGGTACGGCCCGTCCGCCGTTCCGGACCCGTGTGGCCTGGGGCGTTCCGGGGCCGGCGGCCGCGCCCGGGATCCCGGGCGTCCCACCGGTGACGGGGGCTCCCCCCTGGGCGTAGACTGTGTTCTCGTTCCGAACCGCCCCACCGTACTGGAGCAGCGACCGTGCCCAAGTCCCGCAACGATCGCAAGAAGAAGGCTGTCTACACTCCGCCTCCTTCCAAAGAGAAGCCGAAGGTCAGTCCGCGTTGGCTCGTGCCGACGATGCTGGGCTTCTTCGCCCTCGGCATTCTCTGGATCGCGGTCTACTACATCGCGGGCGACCACGTCCCGTACATGCAGGACTGGCACAACTGGAACCTGCTGATCGGCTTCAGCGGGATCATCGTGGCCGTCGTCCTCTCCACGCGCTGGCACTGACCCCCGCCGAGCGAACGCCCGACCGACCCGACGCCCCCCGGGGCGAGCGGTGTCTCGGACGTGCGCGGAACGCAGCCGCCAACGGTGGTGCGAGCAGCGCCCCTTATAGGGCCTGAACAGCCCATATCCATGTTTTCCACAGGGTTATCCACAGGCTGTGGGTAGCTCTGTTCGCCATGCCCGCACCGGGGTGGACCCACGGAACGACGTCGGCCCCGGAGGAGAACCCCCGGGGCCGACGAGGCACCGGCCCTCAGCCGAGGACGATCACCGGCGCAGCGGCCACCAGGACCGCGAGCAGGGCGACGAGCGCGGCGACCAGGAGGGCGTGCGTCAGCGTCCGGGACGACGCCTTGGCCTGCCTGCCCGGCAGGTAGGCGAACACGGCGCCGACGGCGAGCCCGGCCACCAGCCCTCCGATGTGCGCGGTCCAGGAGATGTTCGGGACCACGAAGGTCAACACGAGGTTGACCCCCATCAGCACGAGCACCATCCGCAGGTCCAGGCCGAGCCTCTTGCCGATCACGAGCACCGCGCCGAAGAGGGCGAAGATCGCGCCGGAGGCGCCGACGGACAGCTGCGTGGGCGCCGCCAGGAGGCTCAGCACCGAACCGGAGAGCGCGCCGACCACCCACAGGGCGAGGAACCGCCCGTGGCCCAGCCAGCGTTCCAGCTGCGTCCCGAGGACGTACAGGGCGTACCCGTTGAACAGCAGGTGGAAGATGCTGCCGTGCAGGAACGCCGCGGTGATCAGCCGGTACCACTCGCCCGTCATCACACCGCGGAGCGTCCCGTCCTCCCACCGGCCGAAGCCGAGCATGGCGAACTCCCGGATCAGCCCGGAGTAACCCGCCTGACCGATGGGGTCGGACGTGCCCAGCTGGGCGATGAACCCGGCCGCCATCAGGCCCAGGAGCGTCCAGGTCACGTAGGGCTTGGCGACGGTCCGGCCCCCGAAGGGCGTCCGGGCCCGGCGCACGCCCCGGTTCCCCTCCGCGACACACCGGGGGCACTGGAAGCCCACCGACGCCTCCACCATGCAGTCCGGGCAGATGGGCCGTTCGCACCTGGTGCAGCTGACCCCGGTCTCCCTGTCGGGGTGCCGGTAACAGGTGCGCGGGGCCGTCGGCCCCGGTTCCGGTGCCGCACCGGACGGAGGCGGGGGCGCGGTCATGGTCTGTCTCTCACTCCTCGGTGTCCTGGCCTGCTCGTCGGTCGGCTAGCGGGTGATCTCGATGCTGTTGATCACCACGTCCTCGCGGGGACGGTCCTGGGAGTCGGTGTCGACCTTGGAGATCGCGGTGACCACGTCGTCCCCCTCGACGACCTCACCGAAGATGGTGTGGCGGCCGTCGAGCCAGTACGGCTTCTCCACGGTGACGAAGAACTGCGAGCCGTTCGTGCCGGGGCCGGCGTTGGCCATGGCCAGCAGGAACGGGCGGTCGAAGCGCAGCTTCGGGTGGATCTCGTCCTTGAAGGTGTAGCCGGGGCCGCCACGGCCGGTGCCGAGCGGGTCCCCGCCCTGGATCATGAAGCCGTCGATGACGCGGTGGAAGATCGTGCCGTTGTACAGGCTGCTGTTGGACGGCTTGCCCGTGGTGGGGTCCATCCACTGCTTGGTGCCCTCAGCCAGGCCGATGAAGTTGGCGACCGTCTCCGGAGCCTCCTCCTCGAACAGCTTGACGACGATGGTTCCCTTGGAGGTGTTCAGCCGCGCAGTGGGCTGACCGTTGGAGTCCGACACCTACGTGCCTTTCGGTCGACTTCGTTTACGTGCTCACGTTACCCGTCCGCTTCCCGGGCTCGTCCGAAACCCGGCGGACCGTCCCGGAGCCGGGCAGTGTGGGGCGGAGCATGCCGGTGTGGTGTGAGGGACGGCGATACGTGGGAAGGAGGGGACGGAGAAGAATCCGTCCGTTGGTGTCGAAACTCCGATCGCCGACGGAGAGGACGTATGTTGAGATAACACCCGGATAACGGGGAAGGACGACGAGGAGCCGCCCATCGTGGCTCGACGCGTCGGCCACGCCGGGTGGGGACCGTAGGAACCGGTGAACGATCGAAGGAGCTGACGACGTGCCTAACACTGCCAAGCGTCGCAAGGAGGCCGAGGCGACCCTCGCCCGTCTGCAGGACCTTGCCAAGGAGCAGGCCGACCGGCTCGGCCCGTATGCCGACCAGGCACGGGACCAGGCTTCCCTGAGGCTCCTCCAGGCGCGTGGCTGGACCGCCCCCCGACTGGAGACCGCCGCGCTGCGCGTGGAGGACACCGTGGCGCCCCGCGTGGCCGGGCTCCTCAGCGCCGCGGCACAACGCGTCGACCCGAACCCGGGTCGCAGAGGGCTGCGGCTGCTGAGCCGCGGAGGCCGCCGGATCCCCCGCGGGCTCCTGATCGGCGGCGCCGCCGTGGTCGGCGGCGTGGTGGTGTACTCGCTGATCCGCCTGCGGCAGGCGTCGCAGGACGCGGAGTGGCAGGAGCACCTGGACCAGGCCCGCGACCAGGTCCGCGAGACCCGCGAGAACCTGGAGGAGAAGGCCTCCGACGCGGCCGACAAGGCCACGGAGACCGCCAAGGCCGCCAAGGGCAAGGCCAAGGAGACCGTCCGCGCCGCCTCGGGCGACAACCGCGCCAAGGAGAACGGGCGCCCCGGCCGGTAGAGGCCGACCGACGGGTGCCCGGCAGGACGACGACACGACGACAGACGGACCACCGCGTCCGGCGGCGAGGGCGACCGGCCCCCGCCGACGCGGCGGTTTCATCCCCTCCGGCCGGGGCGGGTCCTCCCGCCCCGGCCCCGTCGTGCCGGGACCGGGGACGTGGGCCGGCTCAGTCGTCCTTGAGGAAGCGGTAGGGCGTCGGGTAGCGCCAGTTCCGCCCCGTGAGGCTGGCCACGGACGCGATGACCGGCAGGACGGCCCAGCCCAGGGCGATGGCGACGACCACGACGATCGGCAGGACCAGCCAGGCGAGCAGGAGGCTCGCGATGCCTCCGACGAGGCAGAAGAGCTGGAAGTTGAGGGACTCCATGGCCTGGCGCCGGACGTACGGCGAGATCTTGTCGCTGGCCAGGAACAGCACCAGGGGCGCCACCACGGGGAAGAGGTAGTTGCCGCCGTGCCCGACCGCGGCCACCACGCGTTCGACGGGGGTACTGGGCAGGGGCTCCCTGGGTCCGGGCCTCTGCCCGCCGCCTCCGCCGGGCGAGCCGAACGGGGACGCCCCCGATCCGGCGGTGGAGCCCTGAGGCGCCACCCCGAGGTCCTCGGTCAGAGGGGCCAGGTCGGCGCCGAACTTGGCCTTCATGGCCTTGCCGGTCCGCTCGTCGAGTTCCTCCTCGTCGAGCTGGCCCTGGCTGAAGGCCTCCTGCAACACCTGGATGACGGAGTCGCGTTGCGCGTCGGTGAGGCGAATCTGCGGCTGGGCCTGCGGTTCCCAGGGGCGTCTCGCCGGATACTGAGGGTCCTGCACAGCCACTCCCACTCCCAACGACGACGGGAGCACGGCCCAGTTCAGCCGTACTCCCACCATCATGCGTCACAGGTTCGGCCACCGCCATCGGGGCCGTCCCTGATCCTCCCCTGATCCTGCCCTCCCCCCTGGGGTGGAGGCGGACCACGACTTTCGTCTGCCCGACCGGGTCCGGGGACGCCCCTTCCCCGGAGGCCGGTCCGGCTCAGCCGCCCGCGCCGCGGATCAGGCCCGCACCACGACCGGGACCGGAGCCGCCTCCGCCACGTGGACCGAAACGGCCACGGGGGCGGCATCGGCCTCCGCGGCAGGGGTCTCCGCGGCGGTGCCGACCGGCGCGACGGCCCCCGAGCGGAGGTCGTCCTGCCTGGCCTGCTCCGCCTCGTAGCGGCGTTCGGCACTGGTCAGCAGCTCGTACCAGTTGACCACGTCCTTGCGGCGACGCAGGAGGGCACGGCGCTCGCGTTCGGTCATGCCTCCCCAGACACCGAACTCGATACGGCTGTCCAGCGCCTCCGCCAGGCACTGGGTACGCACCGGGCATCCCCGGCAGATCAGCTTGGCGCGGTTCTGCGCCGCACCCTGCACGAACAGGGCGTCAGGATCGATCTCCCGGCATTTGGCACGGGCTGCCATCTTCTCATTCCACATGTTGCCCCACTCCCAAGATCAGCATGTGTGGTGATCGGAAATCCGCCGACCGGCGCGACCGTCGGCGGTGAGGAGAAGCGGACCGATCCGATGACGGGGCCGGAGCACGTACGGGGGGCCGTACGGGCCGTCTTCGGCGGTCGATCGTTTCGGCGCGGTGTCTTCCTCGTTGTCGCTGGTGTCGAAACTACGGATCGTCCCAGTTCACCAACAGACCCCAAGAGGCCTATTTCTCATATGGCCCAGTAGGACCATTGCACTGAGAGGGAGTGTCATCATACACACACGCAGAGTCACCGCATGTGGTACGGGCGGGTCCACGTAACCGGAATGAAAGGTCATGGGCAGACCATTCACCGACAAGCCCTATGACCTGCGACTTCATGCCATCCCATGAGTGACTGGCCCCACCCGGACGCGCACGGCCGAAGTGGACTCTCCGTCATCCTTCTCACCCGAACGGACTATAGGCACTCCGGGGTCGCACGCGGGCCGCCTCCCCAGGGCCCCCCTTTTCACATCACGGACGACCGAACTTTACGCTACTCATTGGTAACCGAACACAATTCCTACTTTCGAACCCCAGGTCCCCTTGAATACGGGCACATGTCCCCATTCGGGTTTTTCTCCTTATAGAACTCATAGGGCGAACACCGGTCGACGGAACCGGCGGCTGGTCGGCCGGTCCGGCGGGCGCGCCCGCACCGCGCCGTCCGTTCCCGCACCACGAGGTGAGCACCGTGACCAGCCCCGACCCTGACGACGCACCGCTCACCGACCAGGGAGAGGAAGCCGTCGACCACCAGGGCGACCACATGCACCGGCAGGACGGACAGGGGGAGAACCGGTGAAGACCGACCAGATGCCCTATCCCGGCCCCCTGCTCACCCCGGTGGAGGTCGCCCGCCTGTTCCGGGTGGATCCCGAGACGGTCACCAGGTGGGCGCTCGCCGGGCGGATCGGCAGCCTCATGACCCCGGGCGGTCACCGCCGGTTCCGCGAGTCCGAGGTACAGGCGCCCTCGCAGGAGCACCGCACGTGACCCCCACACGGTCGGAAGAACCCCGCACAACCCGGCAGGCGGGACCGGACGGTCCGCTCCTGCGCCGGGCGGGACGCCGGCGTTCGCGTCTACATGAGGCCGGCGCGCCGGGCCAGGATGTGGGCCGCAGGGGCCAGCCGCGCCGACGTCGGCGCGGCTCTCGGCGTGAGCAAGGGACGCGCCCAGCAGATCGCCGAGGGGCGCACCAGCTGACCCGGGACCCTTCCGAGGGCATGACGAAATCCCCGCCCCAAAGCGCTTGGCCCCCGTTCCGGCGGTGCCTGTCCACGGCTACCACCGCGCACGCGGGGCACGCCGGGAACACGTCCCCGGACGCCATCCCGAGAGAGGGCTCCCCACCTCACTGCGGGACGGACACCGTGGGCGCCGACTTCCAGAACGGAGGGAGCACCGGTTCGAGGCCGGTACCCCCTCCACCATTTCGTCACGATCCGTGACCCGGGTCGGACCTTTGATCCTGACGGACTTTTTCCGGCCCTCCCCAGCGTTCCCCCGCCCTACCCCTCCAGGGGGTCCACCCCCAGGTCAGAGCATTGCCGAGTCACAGGTGCGGGATCGGGTGCGACGGCCGCTCGGCAGGCCACCCGTCCATGAACTGAACACCGTCTGTGCCCAGGTCGCGCACCATGTCAGCGGCCATCTGATGAGTCACCGTCATCACGCGGCCATCGCTGACTCGCCTGACCCGGCGCTGCTGGGGACGCGTCCTCTCAGAGAGTCCCGCCAGCCGCTGGGCGATGTCGCTCACGCCCCGGCGGGCGTGCAGGAAGGACGGCGCGACGGGGTGGACGTCGTGGCGGAACACCGGCTTTCCGGTGTCCAGGGCCTCGACGATGCCGAGCAGGGACAGGTGAGGCGTGAGCGCCGCCGCCGCGCGACCGACGGTTTCCTCGGCGTCGACCAGAACCTGCCGGTAGACCTCCAGGGCGGGGCGCAGGGACGCGGCGACGCGCTCGGCGACGTAGGCGCGGGAGGTGTCGGTGCGGAGCTGCACGACGAGTTCCCGGGCAAGCCGGGTCTGTTCAGCGCGCGCGTGGGGGATGCGCGGTGTGATGTCGGCCAGGTCGGCCTTGGCGTCCTCGACGGACTCGCCCCCCGGGAGGGGGCCGTCCGCCACAGCAGCGGACCTGAGGGCGGTCGCGTAGGCGTGCTCGGCGGTCCGCACGGCCTCCCTGCCCTCTGCCTGGCGGCGTTCCAGGTCAGCCACGCGCCGCACGGCCTCGCGCCACTTGTCGGCGAGCTGGTGGACGTTGTCGGGCAGGTAGGCGTTGTCGGGCAGGTAGGTGATCGGGTCCCGGGTCATGGTCACGCCTCCTTGGTGGCGTCGCAGGATCGGCACTGGTAGACGACCGGGTCTCCCTGGCGGACGGCCCCCCTGCGGGGGAGCCGGGCGACCGCCGGGCTCTCGCACGTGGGGGCGTGGTCGACCTGGGCGTCGGGGCCGCTGCCGGCCAGCATGTCGGCGAGGTGGCCGGCGTGCTTGGCGTCGACGATCTCGTGGGGGGTCATCTGCGCGATGTCGGCGGACCCGTACTGCTCGGGCTTCTCACGCTTGAATCGGGTGGCCATCGTGTCCTCCTCGGGTCGGGGCGCCCGCCGGGTGCGGGCGCCCGGGGGTCATGCGGCGCCGTGGTGGGGCCGGCAGTCGAAGCAGCTGGGGGAGCCCCCGGCATTGCGCTGGGGCTTGCCACACTCTCGGCAGGGGGTCTTGTCGTTTCCCCGGGGGGAACCAGTCCCGTCAGCCACACCCCTGGAGGGGTGGGGGACCTGGGACCGGTCTCCGGTACTCCCGTGGGACTGGTTGGAACCGGTTGGGACTGCGGTTGGTCCGGTGCTTCCCGCGAGCGTGTAGAACGGGCGTTTGTCGGTACCGGTGTTGATCAGAAGACCCCTGGTGACCAGCACGTTCAACGAGCGGTAGAAGCTGGACTTGGCCACGGCGGCAGCGTCCTTGAGCTGTGCGCTGGTGGCGCCGGTGGTCCCAAAGGAGTCCCGCATGGCGGACAGGAGCTTGTCGTCGCTGGGGGCGAGTTCTCTCCCTGGTCCCACGCCCGAATGGGACTCCAGAACGGCACCCGCGCCCCGGGGGACCAGTCGCAGCAGCAGGGGTGGGAACGGCTCCGCGTCCTTCTGCTTGGTGCAGTCGATGCGCACCGCGACCCCGTCCTTGGTGACCCGGATCAGTGTGGTCGCCGCACCCTCCAGCGCGGTGGAGCCCCGGAGAGTGTCACCGGAGCGCGCCTCGTGGTGGACCAGGAGCACACACGCGCTGGTCGCGTCCCGGATGGCGTCGGCGGCGGCGACGAGGCGCCCCATGTCCTGGGCGCTGTTCTCGTCGGCGCCGACCGTGACCCGGGCCTGGGTGTCGATGACGACCAGAGCGGGGGTCAGCTCGGCGACCAGGGCGACGAAGGCGTCCCGGTCGGTGGGGGAGAGCAGCTGGACGGCGACGGGCAGGAACCGCACGCCCGCCATGGGGGCGCCGGCGGCGTCCTCCCACGCGCGCACCCGCTGTCGGACCCCGGTGACTCCTTCGGCGACGAGGTAGACGACTCCCCCGGGGCGGGTGATGGCGTTGCCGTGCCAGGTGCGGCCGGTGGCGACCGATCCCGCCCAGTCCAGGGCGACGAAGCTCTTGCCGTGTCCCGGCTTGCCGTGGAGCCAGGCGAGGCTGTCCCGGAACAGGACGCTGTCGATGATCGGTTCGGGGTCGGGGATCGAGTCGAGGCCGGTGGAGTCGACCAGCAGGGAGCGCAGCACGGACAACCGGTCGGCGACCGGTTCGTCGGTCACCTCTTGGCCGTGCTCCTGGGCGAGGTCGGTTCCGGCGTCGTAACGGTCGAACACGTCCTTGAGCGTGGCGACCGACTCCGCCCAGGTGCGTTCGTCCCCGGGGGGCTGCTCACACCGCTCCCAGCGGGCGCGGAAGAGAGCTTCGGCTTCCTCGTAGTCGAGGCCGCTGCGCCGTAGACGCCCGGCGTAGGACAACAGGGTCTGGTAGCGCTCTCCGGCCGGGACCGGCCGCGTGTGGTCGCGGGTGCGTGGCTGGTCGAGCACCGGGAGGTCCAGGCGAGCGGCCGGGGTGCCCGGTACGGGTGCCGGCACCTCGGCGGGGTGTCCGCCCAAGGCGTCGATGAGCCAGTCGGGGCACTCGGCGACCTGCGCGTCCGGGTGGTCGGGGGTGTAGATGACGCCGGTGGAGTGAAGCGAACCAGGCCCGATCACGTACCCGCCGTCACGGCCTCCGCCGCCTCGGATGTCGATGCCGTGGCCCTTGAACTCCTTGGGTGCGTTACCGAGGTTGGCGGGGTTGGTGAAGTAGTAGTGCCGACCGCGCCCGGTGGAGACGGTGAACGTCTCTGGGACGGTCACACCCTTGGCCGCGGCGAACCGCGCGAACGCCCCGGGGGTGTCCTCGTCGACGACCAGGAGCCCGGACGGCTTGCACGCGATGGCGACATTGCGGGGGTCGGTGGTGAACCACCGGGTGACCTCGTCGAGGTCGTCGCCGTACTGGGCGGCCATGCGCCCCCACGCCAACGCGGGGTGCTTACCGCGCTTCTTGCCGTTGCCGAGGTCGCAGGCGCGGGGGTCGTGGTGGGCGCCGACGCCCACGCAGTGGGGGAGAGCGGGGTGGTCGGTGGGGAAGACGTGCCACCCGCGCCGGACCGCCCACAGTGCGGCATGGAGCTGGTCGGTTCCGTCGAACGCGGGTGTCATGCCGTCACCCCCGTCCGGGTGGTCTCGGAGTATTCGGTCACCGGGGCGGCTCCGCCCCGTGGTCGCACCGGATGGCGAGGGCGACGTCCCCGGCGGCCAGGACCTCCACGGTCTTCGCCAGCCGGAGAGCGGCGACGGTGCACAAGGTGCACAGGTCGTCGAAGTGGAGGTCAGCTACGACGGGCCCAGCTCGGTTCACATGAGCTTGTTCGCGACCCTCGTCCAGGCCCGGCCGGGGGTCGCTCGTGCTGGTACCGGTGCTCATGCGGCAGCGCCACCCTGGGCCTTGGACTCCTCGTATGCCTTGACGTCAGCGAGGCGGTACCGCACGAGACGTCCGCACTTGATCCAGCGCGGACCGTCACCGCGGTAGCGCATGTTCGCCAGGGTCTGAACCTTGCTCCGCCAACGCTCCGCCAACTCCTCGGGCGTGAGGTGTCGTGATTCCATCCCATCCCCTTTCTGCGTTTTAAGCAGCAAGTTGCTTGCCAGCCAGTTAATCTGGAGGTGATCCTAGGCGTTCCCATTGATTCCTGTCAACGAGCATGTAAACTGCTTGCGTGACAGAAAACAGGAACTCACGTACCCATGGGGGAGTCGGGCCGAACGGGTCCTACGTCGCGAGGAACATCCGTGCCTTGCGGACCAAACGAGGAAAGACCACAGAAGCCCTGGCGAACGAACTAACCGATCGAGGCGTCCCGCTGCAGGCCAGCGCCATTACGCGCATCGAAAAGGGTCAGCGGCGCGTCACGGTGGATGAGCTGGTCGCCTTCGCAGTGCTACTCGACGCGACCCCGAACGCGCTGCTCCTTCCCGTGGAAGTCGACCGAGAACTACCGATAGCAGTCACCGGGCACGGGGAGCTCGCCGCTGCTGACGCCTGGGATTGGCTGGACGGCGACTCGCCCCTACCCAGCAGAGGACCTTCCGAGGACGGCGACTCAGAGGACTTCGAGGACACCGTGCGGCCGTGGTGGAAGCGTGCCCCAGTACGACTTCCGCGAGGACTACGCGGCTTCGAGAAGGGCGTGGATCAGAAGCGTCGGATGGCTGACCGAGCCCGAGCCCACCAGGAGAGTACGGACCTCCGCCACGAGGACCAGGGCGGCGAGGACACGTGACCCGTGTGTGGATCGAGGACATGGTCAGGCGTACCAGCTACCGCGAACCGCGTGGCAGCGGCCCGGAAGGCCAAGCGCGCCCCGCCCGGCCGGTGCAAGGTGCGCTACTACGACCTGCGCGGCAAGGAGCTCGCCGAGACCTTCTCAGCGCGTCGTCGGTGCGGAAGATCTACGGCGTGCTGTCGATGATCCTCGACTCGGCGGTGGCGTCGTCAAGGGTCGCCGTAAACGTGGCGACGGACGCCAAGCTCCCTCGACTGCCCGCCTCCGAGCACGTCTACCTCAACCATCGGCAGGTTGAGGACCTTGCCTCGGCGGCGGGGGAGTTCCGGACCTTCCTCGCCCCCAAGGCGGCATGCTCCGGTACGACAACTTCCGGCGCCGGGTGTTCGACCCTGCCGTGGTTGCCGCGTCCCTTGCCGACCTCGGCATCACGGCGCACAAGCTGCGGCACCGCGGCGTCTCTCGCCATCGCGTCGGGCGCGGACGTGAAGGTCGTGCAGATGATGCTGGGGCACACGACGGCGACCATGGCCCTCGACCACTACGGGCACCTGTTCCCGGACCGTCTTGACGAGGTGGCCGAGCAGATGGCGGCAGGGCGTGCCGCTGCTCTCGCCAAGGCGGCATGACCGTGCCAACCTGTACTGAATGTGTTCCAGGCCCCGGAAACAGAGAACGGGGACCCCCGGTAGGGAGTCCCCGTCACAACGTCTGGTCTGCGCGTTCTCGCTGTGGAGCCAAGGGGAGTCGAACCCCTGACCTCCGGTATGCAAAACCGGCGCTCTGCCAGCTGAGCTATGGCCCCGCGGAACCCGGACTCAGGCCCGGGCCGCTATGCAGAGCATACCGTCCTCGGAGGCGTCTGCGATCATGCGGTCGCCGGGGAGGACCCGTGACAGCACAAAGCCGTGGGTCGCGCCACAGGATTGTCGGCCCACCCACGTCTTCGTGTCACTGATGAGCGGGATCCGGGACGGCGCGCGCCGCGCCCACCCCCGGTTCGCCCGATGGCGCCCACCCGGCCGCTCGCGGCTGCCGGGCGGCCCGGTGGTCAGCTCTCGCTGGCCGCCGTGGCCTCGGTCCACAGGTCGAGCTCGGCGCGGTCCGCCTGGATCTTGCGGTAGACGGCGAAAGCCCCGAGGGCCACCAGCGCCAGAACGATGATCTTCTTCACTGTCTGGACCCTTTCGTTGATCCGGTGCGTGCACACGGGCTCCCGTCAGGGGACGGGGGCTCCGTGGAGAACTTTATGAGGTTGTCACCTAGCAGACTAGCAAGCCATCGGGGGCGGTCCCTGCCACGGTGGACCGATTCGCACCAACTTCTGGCGTCGATCCCCCTGCCGGGGCGCCGGCGGGGTCAGGTCAGCAGCGCCATCCTCCGCAGGATCCCGATGGTGGCCTGCGGAGACGCCGCTGTGCCGGTGAGTTCGGACCATACCTGTTTGCAGGCGCGGACGGATTCGTCCGACTCCACGATCGACCCTCCCTGGGTCGCGTCGACGTAGGCG
The DNA here is from genome assembly GCF_042660575.1 of Nocardiopsis tropica. Classification (NCBI taxonomy): domain Bacteria; kingdom Bacillati; phylum Actinomycetota; class Actinomycetes; order Streptosporangiales; family Nocardiopsidaceae; genus Nocardiopsis; species Nocardiopsis tropica. Next base: position 2,433 of record NZ_JBHSUF010000026.1, on the reverse strand, counting down.
AGCGCCGACTCGTCCTCGTCGAACTCCAGGACGGAGAAGGGACCCGCCACCCCGCGGTGGGGTCCGGCCGAGGTGGGCAGCAGCTGCACCGTCACCCGGTCGGACCCGGTCGCCAGCTCGACGATCCGGGAGGTCTGCGCCCGCAACAGCTCCAGGTCGGAACCGATCCTGTGGAGGGCGTCCTCCTCGAGGACGGCGTGGTAGCGCTCGAGTCCGCCGTGGTCGAGGACCTCCTGGCGCTTGAGGTAGGCCGCGACCATGCGGTCGGCCCCCCGGTCCCCGTGCCCCAGGGCGCGGGCCACCGAGGCGGTGTAGTCGGGCACCTGGAGGAGGTCGGGGACGAGGATGCCCGCGTACGTCTGGACGGACACGGCCCCGGCCTCGTTGCCGACGTAGGCGGAGGAGAGGACGTCCTCGTACTCGGTCCACCAGGGTCGGAGCCGGGACTCCCGGACCAGGGTCAGGATGGCCTCGCGCTGGCCTCCCGTCACCCCGTACAGGCGGAGGAGGGCCGCGATCTCCATGACGGAGGGCCACTTGCGGATACCCGTCTCGATGTGTCCGAGCTTGGCCGGGGACCACTCCAGCTCCTCTGCGACATCGCTGAGGGTCAGGCCGGCCTGGACTCGGCGGCGGCGGAGTTCGGCGGACAGTCGCCGACGACGAACCGTGGGGCTGGTCATGAGGCTCATCCAATGACGCAGAGCGAAGATGGTAGGACACCAGCGAAACACGGCGCCTAGCATCTAGCAATGCGTTTCTAGAAAAGAGCAGCAGATTCTATGCATTACAGGTTCCCTCCTTCCACCCTCATGGGCGGCAAACCTGCCTTTTGTCACATTAAGTAGCCAGGTTGAAGAACTGAGAGGCGCATGTTCACCATCGAACACTCCAGGTTTTGTCCTTCTCCTCAGTCACAGTGACAACATGGACCACTCAGGGTCGAACAACACGGACCGACGGAGGCAGCCGAGGAGAACACCGGCACGAAGGGACGGGAGACCGCTGGAGGGCGACCCGGGCGGAGACGGGGTTCGGCATCGCCTGTCACCTATGTCTCACCCCGATACCAGCGGGAAGAAACCGCGTACGATGCTTGAGGTGCCTGCTGCGGCAGGCGTACCCGCACACATAGAGGAAACCCATGAGCTACCCCATTGACGACGCCGAGCAGCTGATCGCGAACGCGGAGGCCCAGATGCCGCCGAGTACCCGGTCCCGTCTCATCGCGAAACTCCGCATGGGGAGGCACATCGACGAAGCGGCGACCGAACTGGGCATCACCCCGAAGCAGGTCTTCTCGACCGCGCGGGTCCTCACAGCCTTCGGCGACCAGCTCGACTTCACGCTCACCGAGCAGCGGGACCCCTCCCTGCCGCACGGCACCGTCACCGGGTACAACAAGCGGTGCCGCTGCCCCGAGTGCCGGAGCGCCCTCCAGCAGCGCGTCTGAGACGTGGCGGGGGAGGAACCCGGAAAAGGTCCGCGAGGGGCTCAGCCCCGCTTGTCCACGGTTCCTCCACCTGCGCCAACGCGGTGTTAACCCAGTCTTCTCAAAGCAATTCGGCCACCGCAGGCTTATTGGTCCGCAGGCTGGGAAAACCGCAGAGCATGAACGAGCACGTGGACTGGTCGGCGATGAGCGAAGAAGACTTCGTTGCGCTGCTGCGGCAGCTCATCGACTCCCCCGAAGCCGACGAGGACTGAGAAAAAGCGGCTCCCCAATTCCGGCCGCCTCCCCCGCGTACTTCCGAGCGCCCCACCCAGGCGCTGTCTGTGCGGGACCCCGCCCCCTGGTGCATCCGGTCCCGCTGCGACGGGCGCCTCCTCCCGGTGCCCGCGGCCGGGTCCGGGGATGAGGCGCTTCCTGTGGTGCCCGTGCCGAGATCCCGGGCACGGCAGGCACGGTCACCCCGTGCGGCGCCCCCGCCGGCCGAGGTCGGCCCGGCACCGCTCCGGGAGCGCCCGCGGGACGCGGAGGAGGGCCGGTGGCGCGTCCTGCCCCCCGAAGGCTCACGTCCCCCCGAGGGGCACGGGCGGGGTCGTCGGGCGTGCGGCCCCGGCGACGCGCACGGAAAGCCCTCACCCGTCTCCTGGAGGCCGTGAGTGCCTGCGGGGTCGTGTCGTCCACAGGCGGCATCCTCCCCTGGCGCGGCACACCCCCACTCCGCTTTCCTGGAAACAGGGGGGCCACCCCACCCCCCACCACCACTCCTGCCCACCATCCGATTCACAAACGCACAAGCACAGGCACAAAAAAGAGGGCCAAGACAGCCCCCAAAGAACCACCCCACCCCACACAAAAAAGGAGGGGGCCGCCCACAAGGCAACCCCCTCCCCACAAAAAACCGTGGCAGCGACCTACTCTCCCACCCCACCACAGGGCAGTACCATCAGCGCAAGGAGACTTAACGACCGGGTTCGGAAAGAGAC